>MOXJ01000017.1 GCA_002507565.1 Candidatus Reconcilbacillus cellulovorans | reverse complement strand
AGGGCAGTGAGTGTGTTACATTCCAAGACCCAGCATACAGGAGGCGCTCTTTCTTTTCAAACCGCAAATTCATTCACTACAGGAATGGCTCCTTTTCCAAAACGTCGTAGAGCGCCGCCTGCAAATCCGTCAAACTTCGAAACGCATCCTCCGGCCTGATGCGGCCGCCGACGGTCACGACCTGCCGGATCGCGGCCGAAACGAGGCGCTCTGAACGGGCCGACCGGCCCGTTTCGAAAATCAAGCTGCGAAATCCCTGCACCGGCACGGACAACCCCACCTCCCTGCTCTTGTAGGTTAACTCCATTATTCCGCAGAGAGGTGGATTTTGTCAATCGGGTTCGTACTGTTGTTCCACAAAATGGCCGGGGTAATCGTGCGGGTATTTGTAGCCGACGTGGCCGAGCCGTCTGGCGCCGGCGTAATGGGTGTCGCGCAAATGGAGTGGAACTTCGACCGAGGGGCGGCGGGAGATCGCTTCGTATTGCCGTTCGATCGCCAGCGCTACTTCATTCGATTTCGGAGCGCGGACGGCATAAAGAATCGCCTGGGCGGCGGCGTATTTGGCTTCCGGCCAGCCGATCCGGTCGTAAACGGCAGCCGCCGTCGCCGCCTGTACCATCGCCTGCGGGTCGGCAAGGCCGATGTCTTCGCTCGCCGCGGCCATCAGCCTGCGCAAGAAGACGCGCGGATCCATGCCGAGCCGCTCGACGCCGTACAAAAACCAGAACAGGGCGGCCTCGCTGGAGCCGCGCACGCTTTTGTGGAAAGCGGACAACACGTCGTACTGGGTCGACTTGTCCGCTTTCGGATTCGGTTCGCGAATCGCTTCGGCCGCGACGTCCCGCGTGATGCGCGGGGATGTCGCCGCCGCCAGTTCGAGCGCGTTGAGCGCGCGGCGGATATCGCCGCCGGAAGCCGTCGCCAGAACGTCGAGCGCTTCTTCGTCGACTTCAAGTTTAAGGGCGCCGAACCCGCGCTCGCGGTCTTCGAGCGCACGCTTCAGCGCCGTGAGCACGTGGCGCTTCTCAAGGCGTTCCATCTTGTACAGCGTCACGCGCGACAGAAGCGCCCCGTTCACGTGATGGAACGGATTTTCGGTCGTCGCGCCGATCAGAACGACGTCTCCTCGCTCGACCGCCGATAACAGGGCGTCTTGCTGGGCTGTGTTGAAGCGATGCACTTCGTCGAGAAAAAGAATGGTCCGCCTCCCGTACATCGCAAGGTTTTCCCTCGCGCGATCGATGACGGAGCGGACGTCTTTGACCGAGGCGTCGACCGCGTTCAGCCGGACGAATTCGGCTTTCGTCCGGTTGGCGATGATGTGGGCGAGCGATGTTTTGCCGCAGCCGGGCGGACCGTAGAGCAACATGGAGCCGATGCGGTCCGTTTCGATCGCACGGCGGAGCGGCTTGCCCGGCGCGAGCAAATGTTCCTGGCCGATGAACTCGTCCAGCGTGCGCGGCCGCATCCGGTCGGCGAGCGTCCGGTTTTCGGCCGACGCGGACGCGGCGTACTCGAACAGGTCCATGATTCGATCATCTCCGCTTGGCGCCGTCGGTCGGCTGCGGAACGGCGACGCGGATCGACAGCTCCTCAAGCTGTCGGCTGTCGACGGGAGAAGGCGCACCCATCATCGGATCGGTGGCGTTGGCCGTTTTCGGGAACGCGATCGTCTCCCGCAGGTTCGGGCGTCCGGTCAAAAGCATCACGAGACGGTCGAAGCCGAGCGCGATGCCTCCGTGCGGCGGTGTCCCGTATTCGAACGCCTCGAGCAGGAACCCGAATTTCTCGCGCGCCTGTTCCGGCGTAAAGCCGAGCGCGGCGAACATTTTTTCCTGGACGTCGCGGCGGTAAATGCGCATCGAGCCTCCGCCGATTTCGTAGCCGTTCAGGACGAGGTCGTAAGCCTGGGCCCGGATTTTGGCCGGGTCGAGGTCGAACAGCGGCAGATCTTCGTCTTTCGGCCGCGTGAACGGATGGTGGACGGCGACGAAACGGCGTTCTTCCTCGTCGTATTCCAGAAGCGGAAAATCGACGATCCACGCGAATTTATACGCCCCTTCGTCGATCAGGCCGCGATCCCGGCCGACCTTGAGGCGCAGCGCGCCGAGCACGTCGTACACGACTTTCGGCCGGTCCGCGGAAAAGACGAGCAGGTCGCCCTCTTCGGCGCCGAGACGGTCGGCCAGGGCGGCGATTTCCGCTTCCTTGAAAAACTTGACGATCGGCCCGCGCCATTCGCCGTCGCGGATCACGATCCACGCCAATCCCTTGCCGCCGTAACGGACGGCGAACGGCTGAAGGTCGTCCAGCTCTTTGCGGCTCCAATCCGCTCCTCCCTTGATGTTAAGCGCCTTGACGATGCCGCCGTTTCGGACGACGGTTCGAAACACGTTGACGTCGCTGTCGCCGACAATGTCGGTGACGGTGACGAGTTCGAGGCCGAAGCGCAAGTCCGGCTTGTCTGTGCCGTAGCGATCCATCGCCTGCTGGTAAGTCAGCCGCGGAAAGGGCGTCGGCACTTCGATGCCGGCGAGATCACGGAACAATGCGGCAACCATGTTTTCCGTCAGGCCGAGCAGTTCGTCTTGGGTCATAAAGCTCGTCTCGATGTCGATCTGGGTGAATTCCGGCTGCCGGTCCGCCCGCAAGTCTTCGTCGCGGAAACAACGGGCGATTTGGTAATACCGCTCGAACCCGGCGACCATAAGCAGTTGTTTGTAGATTTGCGGCGATTGCGGCAACGCGAAAAATTCGCCCGGACTCAGTCGGCTCGGCACGAGGTAGTCGCGCGCGCCTTCCGGCGTGCTTTTGGTCAAAATCGGGGTTTCGATTTCTACGAACCCATGGTCGTCGAGAAAACGGCGAATCATGTTCGCCGCCTTGGCGCGGATCATGAGCGTCCGCTGCATTTCAGGGCGGCGCAGATCGAGATAACGATATTTCAAACGGACCGACTCATCGACGTCGATGTCGTCCTCGATCGGAAACGGCGGCGTTTTGGCTGTGTTCAAAATCTCGAGTTCGACGACGCGAACTTCGATTTCGCCGGTCTCGATGTTCGGGTTGTAGGTTTCGGGATCGCGTTCAACGACCGTGCCTCTGACGGCGACGACATATTCGTTGCGGATGCGTTCGGCGAGCTCGTGAGCGCTCTTGGAAAATTCAGGATTGAACACGAGTTGAACGATGCCGCTTCGATCGCGAAGGTCGACGAACTGAACGCCGCCGAGGTCGCGCCGTCGTTGCACCCAGCCGTTCAGGACAACCTCCCTTCCAACGTCCGCTTTGGTCAGGGTGCCGCAATGATCGGTTCTCCGCATCATGGTCATCGTCCTTCCTCCGGATGTTCGAGTCGGCTCAACCGGTTCTTGATCTCGTCGATCCATCGATCCAGGCTGACGGCGTACTGTTCGCCGGTCGCCAAAATTTTCAGCTGGATTTGCCGCCGGTCGAGTTCGTCCTCGCCGAGAACGGCTGCGATTTTGGCGCCGGAACGGTCCGCCGCCTTCAGCTGAGCCTTCAGGCTGCGGCCCATGTAGTCGCGGTCGGCGGACAGGCCGGCCGCCCGGGCCGCGTCCAGCAGCGAAACCAGCTTGCGGGAGGCTTGTTCTCCTACGGCGATCAGGTAGACGTCGGGAAAACGGTCGACCGGAACGTCGACGTTGCGGGTTTCGAGCAACGCGACCACGCGTTCGAGGCCGATGCCGAATCCGACCGCGGGGCGGTCTTCCCCGCCGATTTCCGCGACGAGCCCGTCGTAGCGTCCTCCGCCTCCGACCGCGTCGGCCGCGGCGCCGATGCCGCCCGCTTTATATTCGAAAGCCGTATGGGTATAATAGTCAAGCCCTCGGACGAGCCGGCAATTGACAGCATACGGAACGGCAAGCTCGTCCAGATAGGCGCGCACTTCGTCGAACCGACGGCGGGACGGCTCATCAAGCGAATCCAAAATCGACGGAACGTCTTGCAACAGCTCGACGTCTTTTTTGCAGTCCAGCACGCGCAAGGGATTGCGAAGGAATCGTTTTTGGCAGTCCGGACAGAGCGACGGCAGTTTCGGCGCCAAAAAGTCCTCTAGACGCTTGCGGTAGGACGCTCTCGACGCCGCGTTCCCGATCGAGTTGATTTCGACGCGGACGTCGTTCAGTCCGACTTCCCGGTAAAAACGGTAACCCATCGCGATGACCTCGGCGTCTAGCGCCGGGTCGTCCGAACCGATCGCCTCGACGCCGAACTGGTGAAACTGGCGGTAACGCCCCGCCTGCGGCCGTTCGTATCGAAACATCGGCCCGATGTAATAAAGTTTGACCAGGTCGACGGAGGCGAACAGCTTGTTTTCCACGTACGCCCGAACCGCCCCCGCCGTCCCTTCGGGGCGGAGCGTCATGCTTCGGTCCGCTTTGTCGCGAAACGTGTACATTTCCTTTTCCACGATGTCGGTCGTCTCGCCGACGCTGCGCAGGAACAGCTCCGTCATTTCGAAGATCGGCGTGCGGATTTC
Source organism: Candidatus Reconcilbacillus cellulovorans (assembly GCA_002507565.1). Taxonomy (GTDB): domain Bacteria; phylum Bacillota; class Bacilli; order Paenibacillales; family Reconciliibacillaceae; genus Reconciliibacillus; species Reconciliibacillus cellulovorans. The sequence continues at coordinate 53,771 of MOXJ01000017.1, read as the reverse complement.
GCGGTAATTGAAACGACGGCATAGTTCGTGCGCCTTAGCCTCGAGGAACTGCCATATCTCCACTTTTCCCGGCAATAAGTCTTGGGTGCCTTTCGGTTTCTGAAACCGCATGCCGTCGGTCCTCCTTACGGTCTGCACGGATTATACTTTTTCCGCAAAAAATCGTCAAGCGCCGCCTTCGCCCGTTTGGTCCTTCTGCAAAACGCAAATGATGCATCGGTATCCCATCAGCTCAGGAAAAAAGCATGATCTATGCCGTCGCGGTCCGCCGATCCGCGGATAACTCGATGGTATTCATTTCCACTTTCCCCGGGGCGCCAAACCGGACCAATTCGCGATAAACGGTCCGCCTGATCCGTACGCCGATCCGGATCAATTCCTCAAACGGCTCCTTTCCTTCACAAGTTGCGTTCAACCGATAGGCAAACTCCTCCCAGTACGCCTGCCGGTGCTTCTCGCCGATGCCGCCGAACGTCCGGCGCAGCCATTCCCGCGCCGCTTCCCACCATAGCCATCCTTCTTTTTTCTTGGAGGACAAATAACGTCCCACCCGGATGTCGAGCGACGCTCCGTTTTCGACGTGACGAGATATGAACATTTCTTTCTCAGGATTTGTAATCCATTGCGGATCGAAAGGGGTTTTGCCGATTTCCTTCAGCTTGAACTGTACTGGTTTTCCCGTACCGTCATCCGACCAGCCGATCAACACACGCGCCGCCTTCGGCTCGTATCCTGCGGACGGTACTCGTCCGTCGACCGCCCGGCATACAGGTCCGCCGTCTCGCGTGCCGCACTCGTCCCGCCGATACCCGGCGGGACGACAGCCGCTTCGCCGGTATCCGTGCGGACGATATTCGCCGTCGAACAACCGAACTCGGCCCGCTAGTTTCCGGTCAGCGTCCGCCGCCGTCATTACTCGGCGCAATTTGTGAAGGATCGTCCAGGCCGTCTTGTACGTGACGCCGATCTTTTCGGCGAGCCGACGCGCAGTGATGCCGCCGTCACGCGTCATCCAGAACGCGGCCCAAAACCATTTTCGCAGATCCGTCCGGCTTCCCTCAAACACGGTTCCGGCAATCGGCGAAGTCTGACGGCGGCAATGTCTGCATTCGAACAGCGGCAAGCGGCGCGTCCTCACTTCGTAGGCGGCTCGGTGGCCGCAACGCGGGCATCGAAACCCGTCCGGCCAACGGCATCGACAAATCCACACGACGCAATCATTCTCGGTGGAAAAACGTTCGGCAAACGATAGAGGATCGAGCCGATAAACGTCTCCGAAAAAAACAGCTGCGCCGGCCATTTTCTGTACAGCCCCCTTGACGCCAGACCCGCAAAAACCTTATACCCGAAGAATACCAAACATTTGTTCGGAAAGCAAGAGCGTTCACGGTCCGCTGCCGCTCCGAGCAGCACTCGCTTCCTGAGCCGCGGGGATAAAAGTCAAAAGCCAAAAATGCGGGAATGCGGTATGCGCGGTATAATAGAACCCGAAAGGAGCGATAAACCGATGAACGTCCATCCGCGCCTGAACGACATCGACATCTCCGGCATCCGGAAAATGGCCGAACGTATCGCTCAGACACCAGGCGCACTATCCCTCGCAATCGGCCAGCCGGATTTCCCGACGCCCGGCCATATCATCGAAGCCGCCAAACGCGCGCTCGACACAGGAAAAACCGGCTACACGCCCAACGCCGGTGTGCCGGAACTCCGTGAAGCCGCCTGCCACTTCGTCAATCGCAAATACGGCCTCGACTACCGCCCCGAAGAAACGATCGTCACCGTCGGCGCCGCGGAAGCGATCGACCTGACGTTCCGCACCCTTCTGCGCGACGGCGACGAGGTCGTACTGCCCGCCCCCGTCTATCCCGGCTACGAGCCCGTCGTCCGGTTATGCGGGGCAGTCCCCGTTTTCGTCGACACGCGTTCGACCGGCTTCAAGCTGACCGCCGAACATCTCGAACGGCATTTGACCCCGCGGACGCGGTGCGTCGTCCTTCCCTATCCGTCCAACCCGACCGGACAGACGATGGACCGCCGCGAACTAGAAAACATCGCGAACCTGCTCCGCGACATAAACCTTTTCGTCGTCTCCGACGAAATCTACAGTGAACTCGTCTTTTACAAAGAGCACGTTTCCATGGCGTCCCTTCCCGGCATGCGCGACAAAACCGTCGTCGTCAACGGGCTGTCCAAATCGCACGCGATGACCGGCTTTCGCATCGGATTTGTTTTCGCGCCGGAAGGACTCATCCGCCAGATGTTGAAAATGCACCAGTACGCCGTCACCTGTGCGCCGACCGTCAGCCAGTATGCGGCGATCGAAGCGCTGACGAACGGATTCGACGACGCCGCGCCGATGCGCGAAGAATACGCCAGACGCGCGGCCTACGCATGTCGGCGCCTGCGCGCCTTCGGCTTCGACGTCGTCGAACCGGAAGCGACGTTTTATCTCTTTCCTTCGATTCTCCCGTTCGGCTTGCCGTCGGAAACGTTCGCCGTCCGCCTTTTGGAAGAAGAAAAAGTCGGCATCGTGCCTGGAAACGCGTTTTCGCCGATCGGCGAAGGGTACGTCCGGCTGTCGTGCGCTTGCCCGCCCGAACAGCTGGAACAGGCGCTCGATCGGATCGGAAAATTCGTTTCCCGGCTTTAGCCGACTTTATCCCAACTGCCCGGACTTCCAGGCGATGTACTCCGTGACCAGCTCGATCGCCGGGTCGATCGCCGCCTCGTCCGGCTCCAGGCGCGCATGATGCAGACCGTAAGGCGACTGGACACCGAGCCAGAACATAAATCCCGGGATTCGCTCCAGCATAAAACCGAAATCTTCGCCAGTCATCGCCGCGGCGCATTCCACCGCCCGCATCGTTGCGCCGCGGTTGACCCACTCCATAAACTCGCGAACGAGTCGTTCATCGTTCGCGACTTTCCGGTAATACGCACCGTAGTCGATCGTCGCGACGCATCCGAATGCGGTCTCGATTCCGCGCACCAGCGCCTCGATCCGGCGCTTGACCGCTTCCATGGTTTCCGTCGACAGCGTCCGAATCGTGCCTTCAAGCCGGGCGCGGCCTGCGATCACGTTTTGCCTTACTCCGGCTTCCATCCTGCCGACGGTGACGACCGCGGCGTCCAACGGGTCGACGTTCCGGGAAACGACCGTCTGAAGCTGCGCCACCAGATGCGCCGCCGCCACCAGCGCGTCGTTGGCGCGATGCGGAAAAGCGGCGTGTCCCTCCCGGCCTTCCAGCTCGATGAACAGCTCCGACGTTTCCGCGAACAGAATACCGGGCCTCGTCGCCACCGTCCCCACCGGATACTCCGGCGCGATATGCAGCGCAAATATATAATCCGGCATCCAGTCGCGCAGTTCGTCGCTGTTCAGCATCGGCTCAGCTCCCCCCGGCCCTTCCTCGGCCGGTTGAAACAACACCACGACGTCGTCGGCGATCGGCCGTTCAACAAACCGCGTCACGACCCCCAGCGCGATCGCCATATGCACGTCGTGGCCGCAGGCGTGCATATAACCCGGATGCACCGATCGGAACGGATACGACGTCTCCTCCTCGATCGGCAAACCGTCCATGTCCGCCCGGTAGCCGAAACGCCTCTTCGGACTCGTCCCCTTGACGCGCACGATGACTCCCGTCTTCCACGTGCGCACTTCCAACCTCGATCCGTCCAGCGTCGCCAAATAATCGAGCAAAAACCGCTGCGTCTTGAACTCGCCGAACCCCGGCTCCGGAATGCGGTGCAACTCGCGGCGAAGCGCGACGAACCGGCTCGGCATGTCACAACACCCGCAAATCTTTCAAAATTTCGGTCTTCGACCTCGTCCGGTCGTCGACCGTCTTGATCACGCGCGCCGGCACGCCGGCCACCACCGTCCGCGGCGGCACGTCCTCGGTCACCACCGCGCCGGCCGCCACGACCGCGCCTTCTCCGACGCGCACCCCTTCAAGAATGACCGCATTCGCGCCGACCAGGACGTTGTCCTCGATGACGACCGGCTTCGCCGACGGCGGTTCGATCACCCCCGCTACCACCGCGCCCGCGCCGATATGGCACATCTTGCCGATCTGTGCGCGGCCGCCGATCGTCGCGTTCATGTCGATCATCGTGCCGTCGCCGATCGACGCGCCGATGTTGATGATCGCGCCCATCATGATGACGGCGTTGTCGCCGATATGTACGCGCTCGCGGATAATCGCGCCCGGCTCGACGCGCGCGTTCAGACTCTTGAGGTCAAGCAGCGGAATCGCCGAATGGCGACGGTCGTTTTCCACCACGAAATCGTCGATCCGGTCGCGATAGGCTTCAAGTACAGGCTCCACGTCTTTCCACTCGCCGAACAGCACGCCGACGTCGCCGGACACGAACGCACGCACGCCCGGTCCGAAATCGACGCCGGCCAGCCGGCCTTTCACGTACACCTTGACCGGCGTTTTCTTGACGCTCGACTTGATGTACTGAACCAAATCTTCCATGAAAACGACCTCCTTCTTCATAAGCATACCCGATTCCCCTCAAAAACAAAAGGACCCGCGGGCACGTTCCCCGGGGCCGTCCAAAAAATTTATATCAAAAAGGGGGTCGATTCTCATTGTATCGGCGGAACGTTAAAAAACAGTAAAAGCGAGATTACAAAATCTTTACAAATCGACGCTCCAACCGCTCGATTTTTTTGCGGACAGCGTCGCGATAAGTCCGAAGGTAGGCGTTCGGCTCTTTCGGGTTGGCGAAGCGTTCAATGACAGGCTCACCGCTATCGCCGTCCGCCGCATACACGAACTTGCTCACCGCACCGCAGCCGAGACCGACGATCGTCTGGCAATCTTCCATCATCACGATGTTATAGATGCCTTCCTTTCCAGAAAGTGCAAATCCGACGTTCTCCTGGTTGCCCAATATGTTTTTTTGACGATACAAATAATACGGTCGGTACCCTTCCGACTCCGCAAATCCGTAGGCGACGTCCATCATCGCGGCAGCCTCGTCGCGGCGGGCGGTGCGGTACGCTTCGCGATTCTTCGTCATCTCCGCAGCCCGCTTAAACGACAGCGCATGCACCGTCAGCGAATCCGGTCGAAGCTCCGCCACCTTCTCCAGCGACCGGCGGAACGTCTCGACATCCTCGTCCGGCAAGCCGACGATCAGGTCCATGTTGATGTTGTCGAACCCCATCCGCCGCGCCAGCTCGAATTTTTCGACCGTCTCCTCCACCGTATGGCGACGCCCGATGACGTCCAACGTTTCCTGACGAAAACTTTGCGGATTGATGCTGATACGGCCGACCCGCCATTCCAAAAGAACCCGCAGTTTTTCCTCCGACAGCGTATCCGGTCGACCGGCCTCGACCGTCAGCTCGCGCACCCGGTTCATGCCCGGAAACGTCTCGTACATTCGGCTTAACAGCCGGTCGAGCTGACCGGCCGACAAACTCGTCGGCGTCCCGCCGCCCCAATAGACCGTCGTCACCGCGAGGCCGGCCGACGTCAGCCAACTGCCGATCTGCGCGATCTCGTCCGCAAGCGCCTCCACAAAACCGTCGACGGCCGCCGAACCGCGGATGTCATAGGCCGGAAACGTGCAGTAAGCGCAATGCGTCGGACAAAATGGAATGCCGATATAAACACTCACCTCGCCCTCGAGCCGGAACAGATCCGGCACGACGGCAAGCTGCCGCTGCGCAATGTCGACGAGCAGGCGAGCCTTCTCCTCCGATGCCAAATACAGCTCGCAAAACTGCCTGACGCTTTCCTCCGGCGGATGCTCGCGCAACAGCCGGTGCATCAATTTCGTCGGGCGAATCCCGGTCAACATGCCCCAAGGCTGCAACACACCCGTCGCATCTTCCCACAGTTGGAGCGCCAATGCGAGCACGGCCAGCTTGCGCGCGCGGCGCCTTCTTTCTCCCTCGACAGGGGGCAGCTGGCGCTCGGAAGACCGACGCCGGACGCTTCCGCTTTCCAAATGAACGAGTTCGCCCGATACCCGTACCAGATCGCCTTGTTCCCGGAGCTCCAGCACAAGACGCCAGTCGCAGTCCGCTCCGGCGCCGTCCCACACCGTCTCGGCGTCTTCCGCGAACAGACGGCACAGATGAAACAGATCGAGCCGGAAATCGTCGAATCCGCGCAGCTCGACGCCGACTTTCATCCGGAAAACGCCCCCTTTCAGCGAATATGGGGCGGAACCTGTACCCCCGGGACAGCGCGGCCTTCCGTCGGAACGCCGCGTTCGGCCTCGGTCTTGACGGCCTCGCGTGCGGAAAAAGCGCCGTGCACGGCTCCTCCGCGCCGCATCGCCTCTTCTTTGCCGGAACGGTGCATGCCGGACAACAGCTCCTTTTTTGTCGTTAGCATGCGCCGTCCGGCCGACCGACTATACGACGCGGCTATCGACCAACAGCGTCACCGGTCCCCAGTTCACCAGTTCGACGTCCATCATCGCGCCGAACACGCCGGTTTCCACGTGCAGCCCGCGCTGCCGTAAACAGGCGTTGAACGCCTCGTAGAGCGGCGCCGCCTGTTCCGGCCGGGCGGCTTCCGAAAAACTCGGACGCCTGCCTTTCCGGCAATCCCCGTACAGCGTAAATTGGGAAACCGACAAAATCGAGCCGCCGACGTCTTCCACCGACAGATTCATTTTGCCGTCGTCGTCCTCGAACACGCGCAGGCCAGCGATCTTGTCGGCCATATACCGCGCGTCTTTTTCATCGTCGCAGTGGGTTATGCCGAGCAACACGAGAAGCCCCGCGCCGATTTCGCCGACCGTCCGGCCCTCGACCGTCACTTTCGCTCGTTTGACGCGTTGTACGACCGCCCGCAAAGAAAATGGCCCCGCCTTCTTACGCTTGCATGATGCGCTGCACCGAATAAACGTCGCGCACGCGCTTGATTTTATCGACGACCGACTGCAAATGGTCTTGATTTTTGATCTGAATCGTCATATGAATCTGCATCAGCTTGTTGCGGTCCGAACGCCCGGAAACAGCGGATATCATCGTCTTGCTTTCAGATACCGCCTGCAGCACCTCGTTCAGCAAGCCGCGCCGGTCGAATCCGGCGACTTCGATTTCCACCTGATAATTGGCGTCGGCCGACTCCTGCCAGTACACCTCGATCATCCGGTCCGCCTCGTCGTCGCCGGGCAAATTCGAGCAATCCGACCGATGGACGGATACACCGCGGCCGCGCGTCACATAACCGACGATCGGGTCGCCGGGAATCGGATTGCAACACCGCGCAAACCGAACCCAGACGTTGTCCGCTCCCTTGACCACAACGCCGTGCGTCGGCCGGGCGGCTTTCACCTTGTCGGCCTCGCGCGCCGGCTCGGCGGGCGTCTCCGCCGGCAGCGCCTCCTCGGCGGCTTTGGCCTCTTTTTCCCGCCGATACTTTTCCGTCAGCCGGCCGACGATCTGGGCGGCCGTCACGCCGCCGTAACCGACAGCGACCAGCATGTCGCCGACGTCGTTGAAACTGTATTTGCGCGCAGCCTCCAACAATTGCTCCTCGCCCATAAACGCAGCGGGGTCGAGCCCGAGCCGTTTCAGCTCCCGCTCGATCGCCTCGCGCCCGCGCTGGATGTATTCCTCGCGGCGCTCCTTTTTGAACCATTGCCGGATTTTCGCCCGGGCGTGCGACGATTGCGCGATTTTCAGCCAGTCTTGGCTCGGACCATAGGAATGTTTCGAGGTCAATATCTCGACGATGTCGCCCGTTTTCAGCTTATAGTCGAGCGGAACGATCTTGCCGTTGACCTTGGCGCCGACCGTCCGGTTGCCGATCTCCGTATGAATGCGGTAGGCGAAATCAAGCGGCACCGATCCGGCCGGAAGTTCGATCACTTCGCCCTTCGGCGTGAATACGAACACGACGTCGGAGAAAAAATCCATTTTGAGCGACTGCATAAATTCCGACGCATCGCTCGTCTCTTTCTGCAATTCGAGAATTTCTCGGAAAAAATTGATGCGCTCGCCGAAACTGCCCGGCGGCACGACCGCGCCTTCCTTGTACGCCCAGTGCGCCGCGATTCCGTATTCAGCCGTCCGGTGCATCTCCCACGTACGGATCTGGACTTCGAGAGGCTCGCCGCGGGAGTCGATGACGGTCGTGTGCAGCGACTGGTACATGTTCGGCTTCGGCATCGCGATATAATCCTTGAACCGCCCGGGCATCGGTTTCCACAACGTATGGACGACGCCGAGCGCAGCGTAACATTCCTTGACGTCGTCGACGATGATGCGGACCGCCAGCAGGTCGAAAATTTCGTTAAACTGTTTGTTTTGAGTCGTCATTTTTTTGTAAATGCTGTAAATGTGTTTCGGCCGGCCGGACACGTCCGCCCGGATTCCGGTTTCCTGCAGCTTCTGGCGAATGATCTCGATCAGCTCGGCGATGTGCTGTTCCCGCTCCCGCCGCTTTTTCTGCATCAGATGCACGATGCGATAATATTGCTGCGGGTTCAAAAAGCGGAACGCGATATCCTCCATTTCCCATTTAATTGCCGAAATACCAAGTCTATGAGCGATGGGACAAAAAATCTCCAAAGTCTCCTGTGCGATGCGCCGTTGGTTTTCCTCCGACTGGTACTTCAACGTACGCATGTTGTGCAGCCGATCGGCCAACTTGATCAGGATGACGCGAAAATCCTGCGCCATGGCGACGAGCATTTTTCGGTAATTTTCGTTTTGAATCTCTTCATTCGACTTGACGCGAATCTTTTCCAGCTTCGTCAGGCCGTCGACGACCATGGCGCACGTCTTGCCGAAACGTCGTTCCAATTCTTCCAGCGTCACATCGGTGTCCTCGACGACGTCGTGCAGTAGCGCGGCCATGATCGACACCGTATCCGCCTGCATGTCCGCCAAAATCTCCGCCACGGCGAGCGGGTGAACGATGTACGGCTCCCCGGACTTTCGCGTCTGGCCCGCATGCGCTTGTTCGGCAAATTCATAGGCCTGCCGAATCTTTTCCAAATCCGCCGGTTTCAAGTAGGCCGACGCCTTTTTCAGCAGTTGTTCGAAATTCGCTTCCATAGCGCCCTCGCCATGCGAAACGGACGTTCGCACAATCGGTTTGACATTTATTATGCGCCGAAAACGCGCCGGAGTCAATCGGGCCGGCAGGCCGCAAGCAGTTCTCCGACGGTCGCCGTGCGGTATCCCAAACGTTCGAGCTCCGCCAAAAGCAGCCCGACTGCCTCGACCGTCTGCGACCGGTCTCCGCCGCCGTCGTGAAATAGAAGAACCGCGCCGGGACGAAGGCAGGCAAGCGTTTTCTCCACAATAAAAGAGACACCCGGCATCGTCCAGTCCGCTGCTTCCACGTTCGCCGCCCCGACTGTCGCATACCCGAACGATTCCGCCAACCGGACGATCGCCTCGTCCCATGCCAGAAACGGCGGACGAAAAACGGTCGGCCTTTTCCCGGAAACGGCGCGGATCAGCCGATCAGTCCGCTCGAGCTCGTCGCGGCGGGCTTCCTCTTCCAGTTTCGTTAACCAGGGATGCGTATACGTATGGTTGCCCAGCTCATGGCCGGCGGCGACGATCCGTTCGGCTAGATCAACGTGTCGCTCGAGTTCTCGTCCGATGACGAAAAACGTCGATCTTACACCGAAACGGCGCAACGTCTCCAACATCTGCGGCGTGTACAACGGATCGGGACCGTCGTCGAACGAAAGCGCCACCGTTTTTTCGGACGTAGCCACAACGTCGACGATCATGACGGTTCAATACCTCACCAGCGACGTGACTTCGATATCGCGCAGGCGCTCACGCCCGTTCAAATACGTCAGCTCGATCAAAAACGCCGCCCCGACGATTTCGCCGCCAAGCTGGCGCACCAACTTGACGGTAGTGGCGATCGTTCCCCCCGTCGCCAACAGATCATCCGCGATCAAAACGCGCTGGCCCGGCGTGATTGCGTCTTTGTGGATGGCCAGCCGGTCTTTGCCGTATTCGAGATCATATTCCGCCTCCACCGTCTCGGCGGGCAACTTGCCGCTTTTGCGCACGGGAACGAATCCGACGCCGAGCGCATACGCCAGCGGAGCACCGATCACGAATCCGCGCGCTTCTGGCCCCGCAACCAGGTCGATCCGCTCGTGGCGATACCGTTCAACAAGTGCGTCGACGGCGGCGACATACGCCCGACGGTCCTTCAGCAACGTCGTGATGTCCTTAAACCGGATGCCGGGCTGCGGCCAATCCGGTATGACACGAATGTACGATTTGAAATCCATCGCTTCGTTCCTCCCGGTCCGTCCGTTTGGGAATCCAATTCAACAACACGGCGGCCAGTCGTTCCGGCGCCATGCCGGCCAATTCGGCCGCCGTTTTAGCAAGTTGTAGCCGGTTTCGGTAGGCAGCGGACTCCGACAGGTTTCGCCGGACGGGATTCGGCACGCGAAGCACGTGCCCGGAATCCGTCAATCGGATGAAACCGAGCTCTCCGAACACGTCGACGACCCACCGTATCGTCGTCTCGTCCAGTCCGCAACGCCCGGCGAGTTCCTCCATCGGCACGACGGCGTCGTTCAGCAGAGCGCCGTATACTTTCCTAAAAGGCTCCCTTGTCGCCGCCGGCTCGAGCCAAGCGGCCGCAAATTCGGACAGCGCGGTACAGCCGACGAACGAAACATACAGCCGCTCCGCGCAACGCCAGCGCGACAGCGTCCGCCGCAAAACGCCGGTTTCCGGCGGAACGTCGTACAACCAAAGGTCAACGCAATCCTCCCATCGTGTCAGAGACGATTTATCGTCCGGCGCAACCGGTTCGCCGTCCGCCGTCCAGACGGAAACGCCGAAGCCGGTCAGTCGTTCGGCCACCGCCTGTGCCTCGCGGCGGTCGAACGCGATCAGCGCCTGCCTGCGGCCGGCGTCCACCCAGCTGGAAGCCAGCTCGGGCAATTTCTCCGGCAATGCCTCCTGCCGCCAATCGAACACCTGCACGTGCGGCACGCCGACGTCGCGAATAATCACCTCCGGAACGCGCCGGCCGTTCCACTCGTTGACGCTCCATTCGGCCAGCAGGTCGGGTCGCGAAAGCGGCGAAACGGCTCGAAACGACTCCGCCATCCCGAAACCTACAGCGGAAATCCGACCGCTTTCTTTTCCGGGAGCGTCGTCCGATGCGAAATCCGGCGCGAGCACGAGTTTGACGTGGCGTCCGTCTTTTCCGACCGTGCGGCGATCGGCCACGCGAACACCCGTAAACTGAAACCGCGGAACCGGATTGTCGGTTCCGAACGGGGCGAGCTTCTCCAGCTCAAGCAGCCATTCCCGATTCGCGGCATCCCAATCCCAAACAAGATCAGCCTCAGCGACGGTCGAAGGCGTTTTGCTTTCTTCCGGCTGAAACGATCCGGCAAGGCGTTCCAAGCGCTCGCGCAATTCGGGCAGGCGTTCCGCCCTGACGGCTAGCCCCGCGGCGAGCTCGTGCCCGCCGAACTCCTCCAGCAAATCGGCGCACTCGGTCAAAGCGCGGTACAGATCGAACCCGGGCAAGCTGCGGGCCGATCCTTTGGCGATGCCGGTATGCGGGTCGATCGCCAGGACGAACGTCGGCCTGCGGGTCATGTCGAGCAGTTTCGCGGCGACAATGCCGAGCACGCCCGCGTTCCACCCCTCGCCCGCCGCAACGACGGCCGCGGCATACGGACGGCCCAGCCACTGCTCTGCCGCCAGACGCAGCGTTTCCTCGGCGACGAGCTGGCGCTCCCGGTTCAGCGACTCCAAATGTTCCGCAGCCGCCGCCGCTTCGGTCGGATCGTCGGTCGCAAGCAAACGAACCGCAACATCGGCATGGTCCATCCGGCCGCCGGCATTGATGCGCGGCGCCAGAACAAACGCCAGGTCCCGTTCGGTGACAGCCCGGTCCGGCGACACGCCGGCGGCGGAGAGCAAAGCGCGCAAACCGGCGTTTTCCGACCGCCCGAACCGGCGCAACCCTTCACGAACGAGAATCCGGTTTTCGCCTATAAGCGGAACGACGTCCGCCACTGTTCCGACGGCGACGAGATCGATCCATTCCAACGGAGGCTCTCCGAGCAGCGCCTGCGCCGTTTTCCACGCAACGCCGACGCCAGCCAGATGCCGGAACGGATAACGGCATCCCGGTTTCTTCGGATCGACAACCGCCCAAGCATCCGGCAACACCGGCGGCGGTTCGTGATGATCGGTGACGACCACGTCGATGCCCAGCGCCTTCGCATACTCGATCTCCTCCACGGCGGAAATGCCGGTATCCACCGTCAAAATCAGGCGAACGCCCCGCCCGGCCGCGTCGTCGATCGCCTGAACATTTAACCCGTATCCTTCCGAAACGCGGTGCGGCACGTAAAAATCGAAATCCGCCCCGACTCTTTTCAACAGCCTGACCCACATCGCGGTGGCGCAAACGCCGTCGGCGTCGTAGTCGCCGTAAATGCGAATCCGTTCGCCGCGTTCCAACGCCGTGCGGATACGGGCAACCGCCCGTTCCATGCCGTCCATCTCGAAAGGCGAATGAAGGCGTTCAATACCAGCGTACAAAAATTCCGCCGCCGCTTCCGGATCTCCCTGTCCGCGCACGACGAGCAGGCGAGCCAGCAACGGGCCGATCCCGAGTTTGTCGGCCAGCCGTTCGGCGGCAGCCCGGACGTCTGCCGTGCCGAGTTCGATCTCCTTGACGATCCAGCGGGCTCTCGGACGAAGCAACGGCTTATCCTCCTCAAGCAAAAGCTTCTTAAATGCAAGTTAATGCAAGGTCGGCCTGCGGCAAGACGGCGACAGGGCCGCGTAATCCGGCGACGTCAATCCGTCCTCTGCACCTTCGGCCGATACCGGAGAACCCGTGAACGACTGAACGTGCGGACAAACGGCAACCTCAACGGCTGCCATATCCGGGAAACGGGCCAACAACAGCGTTCGTACCGCCTGGGCGATCGCATGAGCTTCGCGTACGGTCAGGCACGGGTCGACGGCGATGCGCAGACGGACGATTGCATACTTTCCATACTGCCGAACTTCGGAAAACGAAACGCCGAGCACGCCCGGAACGAGTCCGGCGGCCTCCTTCAACGCCGTCGTCCGCGCGCCGTCGGCCGGTATTCCCGCAGCCGCTCTGACCGCTCCGCTGACGGCACCGAATCCGCACCACAACGCCAGTGCCCCGAGCGCCATGCCGGCAACCGCTTCCGAAAACGCCAATGTCTCGAGACCCGCCTGCGTTGCGACGGACGCCAGGCCGACGCCCGCCAACACGACGACCGATGCAATGCGATCTCGGGCGACGGAGCGGCCGTCGACGTCGGAATCCGGAATTCGCCGGGCCAGCACTTCCTTAACCGCCGCCGCGAGCAGCACGGCCAACGCCGCAGGCCATGCCGCAAGATGATCATCCGCCCGACCGAACGACCGAATCGACCCATACACGATCTCCCAACCGACGAAGAGCGGCAACATCGACGCCGCTACGGCAGCCGCCCGAAAGCCGCCGGACCCGCGCGTAATGCCGGAAAACGCGCCGCGCCCCAAAGCGTTCAGTCCGAGCAAAACGGCGACGCACCCGGACGCTTCGGCAACCGAACGAGTCGCGTCCCAGAGAAGGGCTTCGCTGTCGGTCCACCAACCGACAAGCGCCTTGCCCGCCGCCAGCACGGCATTGCCCGCCGCGCCCCACCAAGCTCCGATCGTCCCGCGCGAAATGCGGCTTTCCGACATGCCGATCCGTCCTTTCACCCCGTCTGCACGTCCCATTCTCTGCTTACGGCGTCTCCGGCTTGGCGGCGGGCGACCGTCCGATCGACCCTTTTTTCAGCAAAATCCAGATCGAGCTCGCAATGCAAACCGACGAATACGCCCCCGCCACGAGACCGACCGTCATCGCCAGCGAAAACAGCCGGATCGACTCGCTTCCGAGAATAAGCAACATGACGGACGCAAACAGCACCGTCAAAACCGTGTTGATCGACCGCGCCATTGTCTGCCAGACGCTGCGGTTGACCAGGTTCGCCAGGTCGTCGAACGACCGCAGCTTCGCAAACCGCAAGTTTTCGCGAATCCGGTCGAAAATGACGATCGTATCGTTGATCGAATAACCGATGATCGTCAAGACGGCCGCCACAAACGGCAAGTTGACTTCGAGCCGAAAGAGCGAGAAAACGCTGATGACGATGAACGCGTCGTGCAACAACGCGACAATCGCGGCGAGCGCGAACCGCCATTCGAAACGGACGGCGACGTACAGCATGATGCCGACGCTCGCGATCGCCACAGCGATCATCGCATTGCGCCCGAGTTCGCGCGCGATGACGGGGTCGACCGTATTTTCTTCCACGGCGACGTTGGTCCCGTACTCCTTGGCGAATGCATCCTTGACCCGATTGATCTCCTCGGACGACAGCACACGGTCGAATCTCGCGGACACGCGTTCACCGTTTACTCCCCCGATCGTCGGCTGCGCCTTCAGGCGTTCGCCGATCGCGGTTTCCAGAAGCTGAACCGCCTTCGCTTTGTCCACCGGCTTGCCGACGACCACGTCAAGCGACGTGCCCGCCTTGAAGTCAACGCCGTAATTGAACCCGAACACGGCCAGCGTCGCAACGCCGAGCGCCGTGATCGCCAACGATCCGGCGAAAAACCGGTTGCGATGGCGGACGAAATCAAACCGGACAAGCCGGCGGGCTTCCGATTTCCTTTTTTCGGAATCGGCCGCTTTCAAGTCGGTAATTTCGGAAGCACGCACGCCGAAATGTTCGGGTTTTTTCCAGAGATTGCTACGGATTAACAGATAAAGCAAAAACCGAGAGAACAACACGTTGGACAGCATGCTGACGGCAATACTGAGGATGAGCGTCAGGGAGAAACCTTTGATCGCGCCGGCCCCCCCGACGTAGTAGAGAACAGCGGCGGCAAGCACCGTCGTCAGGTTGGCGTCGAGAATCGTCCTGAGCGACTGGCGCGAACCGGCCTTCAGACTTGAAAGAAGGCTTTTGCCGCTGCGGATTTCTTCTCGGATCCGCTCGTAAGTGATGATGTTCGCGTCGACCGCCATTCCCATTCCGAGCACGAACGCCGCGATTCCCGGCAGCGTCATCGTCGCGTTCATTAAAACAAATAGACCGAGCAGCGCCCACGTATAGACGATGAGCGACACTGCGGCGACGATGCCGGGCAGCCGGTAGACGGCCAGCATGAACACGAGAATCAGAATCGATCCGACGACACCGGCGGTGAGCGTCTGTTCGAGTGAACGCTGACCGAGCGTCGCACCGACCGATTGCGTATATTTTTCAGTCAACTTAAGCGGCAAAGCGCCGAGATTGATCGTATCGGCGAGCTGTTTGGCCTCTTCGTACGTGTAACTGCCCGTAATCTGCGCCCGGCCGTCCGTCAGTTCCTGCTGAACGACAGGAGCGGACAACAGCTCGTCGTTCAGATAAATCGCCAGCGGTTTGCCGACAAGCCGGCGGGTAACGTCCGCAAATTTCGCTTTATCCTTGACTTCGATCTCGACGACGGGGCGATTCAGCTGATCGTAGACGACTTTCGCCGCGCCTTCCTTGAAATCGGTCCCGAGAAGCTCGATTTTGCAATAGTCGCCCGCGTCCTTGCAACCTTCGGCGCTGCGGAACGTCAACTGAACGGGCTTTTTCAAGATTTCGCGTACTTTCGCCTCGTCCGTAACACCGGCGATGCGGACGCGAATGCGGTTTTTGCCTTCGACCACGATGTCGGGCTCCTCGACACCGGTCTGATTTGCGCGCCGCTCCAGACTTTGCGCCGTCCGGACAAGAGCGTCGTGCGTCACTTCGCCTTGTCCTTCCAACGGTTCGGCCACGTACAAAATTTCAAATCCGCCTTTTAAGTCGAGGCCGAGACGGATCGAGGACAACAAAAAAGGCATGGTGGCGACGACGACGCCGAGCGCGATAACGACCGTCGCCACAAACGCCGCGATTCTTTTCGAGTTCATGACGGCCTGTCTCCCTTCCCGACTTCAATACCCCTATTATAATCCACCCTCGCCGCGAAACCAAAATCGAGGCGTCGCCGCCGAGCGGCGGCTACGGGCGCAACGCTTTGAGCGTTGCCCAGTTCATCCATTCCGTCGGCTTCAGCGACAAGATGTCGGAAGCCAGCCGGTAAAGCCGAGGAAGGCCGTCCGTCCGGTACCGTTCGCGCACGCATTCCCAGACGTCTTCGGCGGTGATCGATTCGTACCCGAGCAGTCGGAACTCGTCCGCTTTGCTTTCGCACATCAGCCGAATCGCTTCTTCCAGCTCCCGTTCCGACAACGCAACGGCATCTTGCATCGCCCGATCGCCCCCGTTCTTACGGTCTTAAATTCGCGGCCGGACTGCGAATTCCTGCAAAGAAGTCATGAGAGAGAAACAAGCCGGCATATCCATAGGACGTAACCATTCTGCCGGATCGGGGGGACAACGCGCTGCGTTCGAACAGTTCCCGCTCACGCCAATCGTTCATCGCCGGAACGCTCGTGTTGGCCGCCGCCGGCGTCGTCAACCGTCTGCTCGGCTTCGTCCCCCGCATCGCCTTGCCGCGGATGATCGGCGCAGACGGCGTGGGCCTGTATCAGATGGGTTATCCGCTGCTCATCGTTTTGCTGACGGTGATCACGGGCGGCATTCCTTTAAGCGTCGCCAAACTGGTCGCGGAAGCGGACTCACGCAACGATGAACGATCGATCCGCAAAACGCTGTCCGCGGCGCTGGCGGCGACGTTCGGTGCGGGTCTTCTGTTGGCGGGCGGATTTCTGGCCGTCTCGGACCTGCTAGTCGGGACGCTGTTTACGGACGAACGCGTGTCGGCAGCGTTTCGATGCATGGCGCCGATTTTGCCGATCGTCGCCGTTTCAGCAGTGCTTCGCGGATACTTCCAGGGAAAACAAAACATGATCCCTCCCGCTTCGTCCCAAATCGTCGAAACCGTCGTCCGGATCGTCGCCGTGCTGGCGTTGTCGGCCTGGCTCATGCGTTACGGCGTCGAATACGCCGCCGCAGGCGCAATGCTCGGCGTCGCCGCCGGCGAATTGGCCGGGATGTTGATGCTTGTCGGCGCTTGGCGCCGTTCAACTTCCCCCCTTCGCGACGGAACGTCCGTGGCCCCGGCGGGCAAATCCGAATCCGACGCGACCGTCCGGTCGGTGCTGGGAAAACTGCTGAAAATCGCCGCTCCGGTTACCGGAAGTCGGCTCGTCGGGTCGGCCTCCTATTTTCTCGAATCGGTGCTCATCGTCCAAAGCCTGGCCGCCGCCGGCGTCGCGGCGTCCGTCGCGACGGCCCAATACGGCATGCTCCAGGGAATGGTGATCCCGGTCTTGCTGTTGCCGACTGCACTGACGTACTCGCTGTCGGTTTCGCTCGTGCCCGCCCTGTCGGAAGCGGCAGCCCGCAATGACAGAGACGCCGTACGTCGGCGACTGTCGCAGTCGATTCGGCTTTCGCTCGTCGCCGGGGCGCCGTTTGTCACCGCCATGTTCGTCCTTTCCGAACCGCTTTGTCGACTGTTATACCGCAACGGCGAAACGGGCCGGATGCTCGGCATGATGGCGCCGTTCGCCCTGATGCTGTACGTTCAGGGCCCGCTTCAAGCGGCGCTTCAAGCGCTCGACCGACCTGGCGCCGCCCTACGGAATACGGTCGTTGGAGCCGTCGTGAAGCTCGTCTTGATCGTCGTCCTTGCAAGCCGGCCGGAGTGGGGGATCTACGGTGCCGTCGTCGCCATCAACGTGAACATGGTCCTCGTCACCATACTCCACGCGGCAAGCGTCGTCCGGCTGCTCGGGATTCGCGTCGGGTTGGTCGGCGATCTGGCCAAAACGGCGGCATGCATGACATTCATGGCCGCCGCCGTCGTGCTGACCGCCCGGCTGACCGCATTCGCCGAACCGTCGGTCCGCTTTGCGGCCGCCTGCTCCGCCGGTTTCGCCGTCTACACCTTCTCTGCCGCGTGGCTTGGCCTAATCGATCCGCGCGGAATGCTTAGAGTAATCCTCAGGCGATAATCGCCGAAACGGGAGGGAATCGCGATGCACCGAATCGGCACCGCCTTCGCCGTCGGGATGGCCGTCTCTTTCACCTGCCTCGGCGTTTTCTCGGCAGCATTCGCCGGGTTTCTGACGGCAACCGACCTTCGCGAGCAATCTTTAGAAACCGCCGTATACCCCATCCATGCCGTGGCCGCCCTGATAGGCGGCTTCGCCGCGGCGAGAAAAACCGGCGTCCGCGGTTGGTACATCGGAGGATGCTTCGGCATGGCGTATGCCGTCGCCGTTTTGCTGGTCGGATTTCTCGCCTTCGACGTGCCGTGGACGAAACATTCGCTGCTGACGGCGTCGATCTCGGTGCCGTCGGGTGTCCTGGGCGGCATGATCGGCGTCGGCTCCAGCAAAACATCGGCCTAGTTCGAGCAAAGTGCGCTCCTCACGCGATTCCTTCCGCTTGTGTTATAATGGTCACGGATTGCGGCCTGCATATGCGCGGACGTGGGGAGGACGCACGGCTAATGAATTTGTTTCCGAATTTGGGGTTTATCGCACTATACACGGCGGCGACCGTCTTCGTCTTGCTGTGGGGCGCCCTCGGCCGTCCCCCGTTGGGCGCGGCGCAGTTTTTCGTGGAGAGACTGAAAAAGTCCAGAACGTTTGCGCTTCATTTCGCCGCCATGTTGGCGGTGTTGCTGCTGAACAAACTGGAGATCTCCCTGGAAAACGCTTTTTCCCTTTCTTCCGATAAAACGGCGTGGATTTTTCGAATCGAAGGCGACACGGTCGCACGTATCCAGTCGCTGCTTTATCACCCGTGGCTGACGCCGGTCTTCGCCTATTTCTATGTCGTCGTATTTCAGACGATGCTAATCGGCTCGCTAATTCTGTATGCCTACGAGCGCAACTTCCGGCTTTATCGCGCAGTCTGCTATGCCGTCATGTTAAACTACATTCTTGCTATACCATTTTACCTTTTCTTCCCCGTAAAGGAAGTGCATGCGTTTTCACAAAACGTCCAGTTCCCGATGCTCGAAGTGTACCCGAACTTTGAATCAACGTACCGGCATTTGTCGGATTTGGATAACAGCTTCCCGAGTCTGCACACGTCGATTTCTGTCACGATGGCGTTGCTTGCACGCAAAAGCGGCAACCGCTTCTGGAGGTGGTGCACCGCTGTCGCTGCCGCTGTCATTGTGACTTCAATTTTTTACCTTGGAATCCACTGGACGGCAGACATGGTCGCCGGCCTGGCATTGGGAGCAACGGCCGCCTTCACCGCGCAGAAACTGGCCGATATGAATGCCGCCGCGCGTTGGACGGCGCGGAAAACGGCGATGCGCAACACCGCCGGATGAACATCGACCGCACAACTGCCGATGCATGAGCGGCCCGCACCAAAAGCCGGCGCAACAAGCCCCCGACATGCGCTTCGGCTTTGCGAACCGGCATGGGCGGGGGCTTCTACGGCGACTGTCAATTTTCCGACTTTGCGTTCGGCTCGGGAGCGGGTTTGATCACCGCGTTGATCGCGGTCCGGTCGAACGTCATTTTAGTCACGTCGTTGACCCTGAGCACGACGGTATCGTCCGTCAATTCGACAATCGTGCCGTGCAGGCCGCCGATCGTGACGACTTTGTCGCCCTTTTTCAGCGAGTTCAGCATGGCGTTGCGCGCTTTCTGACGCTTCTGCTGCGGGCGGATGAGCAGAAAATAGAATACCGCCAGCATCAACACGAGCGGGATGATGAACCCCTGGACGATCGCCGCCGTGCCTGCCGCTGCGTTTGCGGATTCCTGTGCCGACAGCCACATCGTTCCGACTTCCTTCCTTCCGGGATGTTTGTTCCGTCAAAAACCTTCTCCCCGCGCTGCATACGCCGCGAAAAACTCGTCGCGGAAGTCGCGCAGCCGATCCTCGAGGATCGCCTGGCGGATGCGGCGCATGAGCCGAAGCAGAAAATACAGGTTATGGTAAGACGTCAGCCGGATGCCGAACACTTCATCGGCTTTGAGAAGATGGCGGACGTACGCCCGCGTGTAATGCCTGCACGCGTAACAATCGCAATCCGGATCAAGCGGCGACAGGTCGCGCGCATACTCCGCGTTGCGGACGACGAGCCGCCCTTTCGACGTCATCACCGTGCCGTTGCGGGCGATACGCGTCGGCAGCACGCAGTCGAACATGTCGATGCCGCGCATCGCCCCCTCGATCAGCGCGTCGGGCGAGCCGACGCCCATCAAATACCGCGGCCGGTCCGCCGGCAGCAACGGTACCGTCGCCTCCAGCATCTCGTACATGATCGGCTTCGGTTCGCCTACGCTCAGCCCACCAATAGCATAACCGGGGAAATCCAAGGAAGTCAACTGCTCGGCGCAGGCCCGGCGCAAATCCGGATAGACGCCGCCCTGAACGATCGCGAACATCGCCTGATCGGTCGGGCGTGCATGCGCCCTGAGACACCGTTCGGCCCAGCGGACCGTCCGTTCGGCGGACGCCCGGACGTACGCGTAATCGGCCGGGTACGGCGGGCATTCGTCGAACGCCATGATGATGTCGGCGCCGAGCGCGTTTTGGACTTCCGTCGCCTTCTCCGGACTTAGGAACAGCCGGTCGCCGTTCAAATGCGACCGGAACTCGACGCCTTCCTCGTCGATTTTGCGCCGGTCGCTCAGCGAAAACACCTGAAAACCGCCGCTGTCCGTCAGAATCGGCCGGTCCCAGTTCATAAAACGGTGTAGACCGCCGGCTTCACGGATCAGCTCGTGCCCCGGCCGCACGAACAGATGGTACGTGTTGCTCAAAATAATCTCGGCGCCCATCTCTTTCAGCTCTTCCGGCGACAGCGTCTTGACCGTCGCCTGCGTCCCGACGGGCATAAACGCCGGCGTTTCAAACGATCCGTGCGGCGTATGGACGCGGCCGAGTCGGGCCCCGGTCTGTCGGCACGTCTTGATCAGCTCAAATCGAATGGCGGACAACCCCGATCTCCATTCCTTTCGTTCAGTCGATAATCAGCATCGCGTCGCCGAAGCTGAAAAATCGATACCGCAGCTCGACTGCCTGCCGGTACGCCTCCAGCACGGCATTTCGCCCGGCGAAAGCGCAGACGAGCATCAGAAGCGTCGATTTCGGCAGATGAAAGTTGGTGATGAGCGCGTCGACAGCGCGGAACCGGTATCCAGGATAGATGAACAGATCCGTTTCGCCGGATTGCGCCGCGACCGTTCCATCCGGTTTTGCCGCGCTTTCCAGCGTCCGGACGACGGTCGTTCCGACGGCGACGACTCGACCGCCGTCACGCCTCGTCGTGTTGACGAGTTCGGCGGTCGCCGCCGGAACTTCATACACTTCCGCGTGCATACGGTGGTCCTCGACCCGGGTGGCCGTCACCGGCCGGAACGTGCCGAGACCGACGTGCAACGTCACGTAGCCGACGCGAATACCGGCTGACCGCAGCGTCTCCAGCATCTCTTCCGTAAAATGCAGGCCGGCCGTCGGTGCGGCGGCCGAACCGGCCCTCCTGGCGTAAACCGTTTGGTAGCGATCCCGGTCGACAAGCGGTTTGCGAATGTAAGGCGGCAACGGAACGCGGCCGATCCGTTCGAGCAGGGACTCGAACGATCCTTCGTACTCAAAGCGGACAATCCGCCTGCCGTCGTCTTCTTCCCGCTCGACGACGGCCGTCATCCGCGCATCGCCCTCCGCGAATTCGACCGTCGTCCCCGCCTTCAAGCGTTTGGCCGGACGGGCGAGCGTCTCCCACCGGTCGCCGCCGAGCGGCCTGAGCAGCAACAGCTCGACACGCGCGCCGGTCGCCGTCTTTCGTCCGTAAAGTCTCGCCGGAATAACGCGCGTGTCGTTCAGGATGAGCGCGTCGCCCGGCCGCAGAAACTTGCCGAGATCGCGAAATCGTTCGTGCGCGATTTCCCCGCTTTTTTTGCGCAGCACGAGCAAGCGCGATCCCGCGCGGTCAGCAAGCGGTTCTTGGGCGATGAGTTCTTCGGGAAGTTCGTAATCGAATTCGTCGACGTTCATGACCGACCGCCCTTTTCCAATGTTGCGCCCTGATAATAAAATCTTAAAATGGCGCGGTAATCGTACCCGCGCTCGGCCAGCGCCCGTGCTCCCCATTGCGACATGCCGACGCCGTGGCCAAGCCCGTTGCCGTAAAACACGAACCGGGCGTCCTTCGTTCCGACGCGGACGGTTTCCCCGTCCGTCACGATGCGCGTCGCGGACGTCAGTTCCACAGGAACGCCGTCTTCGCCGACGGCGTACACCCGCTCTCCGGGCTCCCCGTACAGATCGCGCGCGTTGCCGTCCGCTCCGAGCACGCGGAACCGTCCCGTCTCTTCGATCCGGAACTTGCCGCTCGGCAAGCCGAAAAATATTCCGCGATACGCGTCGGGATAGGCGACCTCGACCGGACGGCCGTCGGCGCCGACCGAGACGACCCGTCCGGACGGGCCGACGGCGGCGACTTCCAACGTGCGCGGAATTCCCCCCGACCACCCGGCGGCGCGAAGCCGCTCGGCGACGTCGACGGCGCGGTACGGGCCGCGCATCCACGCAAACGCATTCGATTCGACGGTTTCCCCGATCCGCACGACCGTCGCCCCGAGCGGCAATTCTGCGATTTTCGGCGCCACCTCATCCGAAGCGAGCGGAACGGGCCGCACGCGGGCACCGTCGACGACCGCCTCCATCACGGGAAACCCCCCGCGTGTCCGGCCCGTCTCGCGCAACAGATCCGACCGAACATAGCCGGTCTCCCCGGAATCGAGCCAGACCCGATACCAGAGCGGCTTCCCGGCGGCGGCCGCCTCATCCGGACTGTTGACGGGCCGGTATGCGTCGTTCGGAATTCCCCAGACCTCCTCGGGATCGGCGGTCATTCCGCCGGCGTTGGAATGAAACAGCGCCTCCAGCGGTCGGCCGCCGATCGTCAACACTTCCCCTCGCGTGGCATCGACGGCCGCCGTCGCTTCCGGCGTCTCCCCGTTTATCCCGGCGTACGCCTGATCGAGCGTGCTGTCCGACACATCCGCGACGCCGTAACGGTTTTTCCGCGCCAGCGCAAACGACCGGGCGGCGACCGCCTGCGCCTTCAGCGCTTCCGCAGGCCAGCCGGAACCCGTCTCCGAGCCGGTCACCGAATAAAGATACTGTTCAAGCGGCAACTCGTTGACGACCGCCATCTTTCCGCGATGGACGAACAGTTCGATCTCTCCGCGGTAGGCAGCGTTTTTCTCCGCGACCGAAATGCCCGCCGTCGGCGCCGCGACGCGGACCGGAGGCACTCCTTCGCCGTAACCGTACGAAACATGAGCAGGCGCTTCGGAAAAACCGTCCCAAAACACCAAATAAGGAGGTTTCAGCGCCGTCGGGCGCAAATCGGGGCGGCGCGCGGCAAGCTCCCGACGCAGCGTTTCCAGCGCCGTCGGATCGGTCTCCTCGCCGATCGCCGCAAAATAAACAGGACGACCGTCGCGCTCGGCCAAAGCGGTGAAAGCCGTCCAACCATCCGACGCCAACCCGGCGGCCGTCGCAACCGCCTCGTCTCGAGTCGCAAACGGACCGACGGCCAACCGCAACGGCCCGGCGACGCGCAGCGATTCAGACTGCCGCGCTTTTTCCTGCACCGCTTCTTCCAGCGTCGAAAACGGCCCGATCCACACCTGGTAAAGTGGCGGCTTGCCTGCGCGGGCGACGCTCCGGACAAACGCCGGCTCCTTCGCGGCGACGAGCGATTCCGCCCGTGACCGGGCGCTGGCCGCGTCTTCTGTCTCCGCCGCTATGATCCGGTAACCGTCCGGGCTGAAACGGACGGCTTTGCCGCCGCCGATTTCCGCCCACACGCGAAAACCTTGTTCCGAACGGATGCCGATGCGTAAACCTTGCGGATGCGACAGGGTGACGGCCGCGGTCGTGCGGCGAAACGATCTGTCCGAATCGAGATAAAGCGCAACGCGGATCGACTCCGGCAGCACGAACGTCGAAGCCTGGGAGGCTCGCGGCTGTTCCGCTGCGGATCGCCCGGCCGGCCCCGTGAATGACGCGGCCGCAAACGCGGCGGCGATGCAGGCCGCAATCCGGCACAACCGCAGCCGCCGACTTTGAGGAGACTTCATAATCCCGCCTCCCCGACCGCGCGAATGCGCTCCGGCGGCGTCAGCCCGAAATGCCGGTATGCCTGAGGCGTCGCCACCCGTCCGCGAGGCGTCCGCTGCAAAAATCCGATCTGCATCAAATACGGCTCGTAGACGTCCTCGATCGTCTGGCTGTCCTCTCCGACCATCGCCGCGACGGTCTCGAGGCCGACCGGACCTCCCTCGAAATGAACCATGATCGTCTCCATCAGCCTGCGGTCGACCGGATCGAGCCCGAGCGGGTCGACCTGAATTTGCTCCAGTGCAGCCCGCGCGACGTCGCCCGTCACGATGCCGTCGCCGACGACCTGCGCATAATCTCGGACGCGCTTGAGCAACCGGTTGGCAATCCGCGGCGTGCCGCGCGCTCGGCGGCCGATCTCTTCCGCAGCGTCGCCGGCAAGCGGGATTTTCAGGATTTCGGCCGATCTGGCCACGATGTACGCCAGCTCCTGCACCGAATAGTATTCCAGCCGTCCGACGACGCCGAAGCGGTCGCGCAGCGGATGCGACAGAAGCCCCGGACGCGTCGTCGCCCCGACCAGCGTAAACGGCGGCAAATCAAGCCGAAGCGAACGGGCGCCCGGCCCTTTGCCGATGACGATGTCCAGCGCGAAATCTTCCATCGCCGGGTACAGCACTTCTTCCACCGTACGGTGCAACCGGTGGATTTCGTCGATAAACAACACGTCGCCCGGCTGTAGGTTCGTCAAAATCGCCGCGAGATCGCCGGGGCGCTCGATGGCCGGCCCGGACGTCACGCGGATGTTGACGCCCAGCTCGTTGGCGATAATGTTGGACAGCGTCGTTTTGCCGAGCCCCGGCGGCCCGCAGAGCAGCACGTGATCGAGCGGCTCCCGCCGCTGTTTCGCCGCCTCGATGTAAATTTTCAGGTTTTTCTTGACGCGGTCTTGCCCGATCACCTCGTCGAGAAACCGCGGCCGGAGGCTGAGCTCCATCGAATGGTCTTCCGCCAGAAACCGCGCCGAAACGATCCTCTCTTCCATCTCCTTCACCTTTCGTCGAGCGCGCGAAGCGCCGACCGGACCCAGACGTCGACGGGAGCGGCAGGATCGACGGTATCCTTAATGCGCCGATAAACGCGTTCCGCCTCCGCCGACGTATAGCCGAGCGCGACGAGCGCCTCGCGCGCCTCATCCCATCCGCCGACGCCGGCCGACGCCGGCAACCCGTCTCGACTGCTGTCTTCCGCCTGCAAAACGGCGGCATCCAACAGATCGAAGTACGTCTCGCGTTTTAAAATTTTTTCTTTCAACTCCAAAATAATTCTTTGAGCTGTCTTTTTTCCGACACCAGGCAATTTGCTCAAGAAATCAAGATTTTCCTGGAGAACGGCGCGAATCACGCTGTCCGGCGAACCGCCGGTCAATACGCCGAGCGCCACTTTCGGCCCGACGCCGCTGACGTGGAGCAACAGGCGGAACAACTGCTGCTCCTCGCGTGTCGGGAACCCGTACAACAAAACGGCGTCCTCCCGGACGACCTGATGGACGTAGACGACCGTTTCCCCTCCCGCCGCAGGCCGAAACGCGCGCGGGTCTGGACAGACGATCCGGTAGCCGATACCGCCGACGTCGACGACAAGGCAATCACGTCCGACGTAAACCGCCTTACCCCGCAAATATTCCATCATGGCCCGATACCCTCGCGGATCTTCTCCGTCCACATCGAAGCATGCGCATGGCAGACGGCGACCGCCAGAGCGTCGGCCGCATCGTCCGGTCTCGGCCGTTCGGCCAGCCGCAACAACAGTCGCACCATCTCCTGCACCTGATACTTGTCCGCCCCGCCGTAGCCGGTCACCGCCTGTTTCACCTGCATCGGCGTGTATTCGGCCACCTCCAGGCCGCGCTGGACGGCCGCCAAAACGATGACGCCGCGCGCCTGCCCGACCGCGAACGCGTTGGTGACGTTGCGGTTGAAAAACAGCTTTTCCACCGCGATCACATCCGGCGAATACCGATCGATCCACGTGCACGCCGCGTCATAAATTTGCTGGAGACGAGCGCCGACATCGTCGCTGGAACCGGTATGGAACGCTTCGTAGTGGAGACAGACGAGCCGATCCCCGCCCCTCCGCTCGACGATGCCGCAACCGACCGTCGCCAACCCCGGATCGATTCCCAGCACGCGCAGGTGCCATCCGCCCCTTCCGCTTGCTATTCCTTATCCATGATAGCACAAACGCGCTTTGCGCGGCAGCCTTGCTTTACACGGATACGCCGACGTGCTACAATCGCAGCGGAAAGGACGGACAAGCGCCCATGACATGGACGTTCGAAGCGTATGCGGCCGTTTTAGTTTTTCTTCTCGCTTACGGCCTGATCGTGGCCGAAAAGGTTCACCGCACCGTCGTCGCTATGACCGGCGCGGCGCTTCTCCTTGGACTCGGCGTCCTCGACCAGGACACCGCCCTCCATCATATCGACTTCAACACGATCGGCCTGCTCGTCGGCATGATGATTCTCGTCGGCGTCACGGCTGAGACCGGCCTGTTCCGATACCTCGCGGTCGCCGCCGCTAAACGCGCCGGCGGCGATCCCGTCCGCATTCTGCTCCTGTTTTCGCTTATCACCGCCGTCACGTCGGCTTTTCTCGACAACGTGACGACGGTGCTGCTTATGGTTCCGGTTACGTTCAGCGTCACGCGGCAGCTCGGCATTTCGCCGCTGCCTTTTCTGATCGCTCAAATCATCGCTTCCAACGTCGGCGGGACCGCCACGCTGATCGGCGACCCGCCGAACATCATGATCGGCAGCGCCGTCCGCGAACTGACGTTCATCGCCTTCATCGAGAATCTGACGCCGATCGTCGCGCTGATCATGGCGGCGCATCTGCCGCTGTTCGTGTTCATGTTCCGCCGCGATCTGCGGGCCGATCCGGAACGCATGAAACGGATCCGCGAGACGGACACGGCCGGACTGATCGAGGACAGGGGACTGCTCGTCCGCTGCCTGATCGTGCTCGGGCTGACGATCACTGGCTTTTTCCTGCATCACCAGCTTCGTCTGGAATCGGCGACGATCGCGCTGACGGGAGCGTTTCTGTTGCTGCTGACCGCCGGGGAAAAACGGATGGAAGAAGCTTTCGCCAAAGTGGAATGGACGACGCTGTTTTTCTTCATCGGACTGTTCGTCGTCGTCGGCGGCCTGGTCGAAACCGGCGTCATCCGGCTGCTCGCCGAAAAAGCCGTCGAATGGACGGGAGGCGACGTTTTCAGGGCGTCGATGCTGATTTTGTGGATGAGCGCGGTTTTGTCGGCTTTTGTGGACAACATTCCGTTCGTGGCGACCATGATTCCGCTCATTCAGGAAATGGGCACGTCCGGCGTTCGGGGAGATCTCGAACCCGTCTGGTGGAGCTTGGCGCTCGGCGCCTGTCTGGGCGGCAACGGCACGCTGATCGGAGCAAGCGCGAATCTGGTGGTCGCGGGGCTTGCAGGACGGGAAGGATGCCCGATCACGTTTATGAAATACCTGAAATATGGGGCTCCGCTCACCTTGCTGTCGATCGCCCTGTCCGCGGTTTATATCGGTTGGCGGTATTTCTGGTCGTGATTGCGGCATCGGGGGCCGACCGGCCGAAAAAGACGAACGGCCGGCGGCCGCCCTATGACCGTTCCGCCGGCTCTTTTGCGAAATCGGCGAGCGTCGACAACACGCTGTTGAACTCGTCGGCATCGGCGACGCGGACGCCTTTTTTCAACTGTTCGACGTAAGAAGAAGGCAGACTGCTTTCCATCCGCTCAATGTCGAGTTGGAAAAACGTCCGGATCGCCCTTTCTTCCCGCGGCGGCCCGTCGAACAGAACGAGCCGGCCGTCGCGGTCGATGCCGAAGTAGGCGTCGCCCTTTCCCGCCGTCGCCGCCGGCGAAATCATCGCCGAAACCGCCGTCAATGCCGCCGGCAATACCAGGACGCTGGCGAAATGAAGCCATTGCCGCCGCATTTTCAGCCGGCGTTTTAGTTTTTTCCATAATGTCTCCGCACGCACGGCAAACTTTGCGCCTCCCGTTTCGTCATTCTTTTGAGGCTAGTGTTGCCGGTGCGCGTCCGGCGTATTCTCACAGATTGATCCAAGGGCGCGACTGCGCCGGGCCGGACTCGAGAAAGCGGTCGCGGCGCGGCTTGGAGGAAGACGGTTTCTTTTTTTTCGGTGCGGCGCCGATCACGGCCAAACGCGCGATGCCGGATCGCCCGTCGGCATCGCCCGCCCGTGCGTCATCCATCGCTGCTTCGGCTTCCGCCGACTGACCTCCGTCCCGCGATTCCCCGAACTCGTACAAGCCGAGCGATGCCGATGCGTCCTCCGCCGATGTCGCGCTTGGAAAGCCGAAAACGGCCGTCGCGCCGCTTTCGCCGCATCCGCATCCGGTCGTCTGCCCGACACCAACCCACGCCGGGGTCCACGGCCACGGCGCGTAGCTCCAGTCGTTCCAGAACTCCCATCCGCCGTACGCAGACGGCCACGGCCATGCGAACGGCTCGTACTGCGGCGGCCACGGAACTTGCCATGGTTCAGGCGAAACGACGTGGTGCCACGGCCATGCTCCCGGCATTGCGCCTTCCGGCATCGGAACCGCCGGATTTTTGCCGGTGCCGTCTTGCGAACCGGTTTCGGCAAAAACCGGCGGCGAAGCCTGTTGCGCTGGTTCGTCCGCTTTCATGCCGACGCCGCTGGGTCCGTCCGCATTCGTCCCCGGCCCGCCGGACGGCACGGCGGGAATAAACACCGTTTCCCCCGTCATCAGAACATTGGGATTTTTGAGATGCGGGTTCGCCTTGATCAGGTCGGCAAGCGGCACGTTCCACTGTTTCGCCAGCTTCCACAGCGTATCGCCCTGGACGACTTTGTGCACGTGCTGGACGGGACCGACCGGCTGAACGGACGGCTTGGGCGAAAGCGGAATTTTCACCTTTTGCCCGACCGCTAAGTTGTTCGGGTCGGGGATGTCCGGATTGGCGGCGAGCAGTTTCGCCAGCTCCAGTCCGTACTTTTTCGCGAGCGTGTAGAGCGTCTCGCCGGCCTTGACGATATGGATTTTCACCTCTCGAAAACCTCCTTTCGCCGGATCGACCCGCCGGCAACCGAACGGCGGGTCTTCGCGCGAAAATCAGTACATCTTATGCGCGGACCGGGCGGGCGAACCGTGAAAAAACGAAAAAATCAAAGCGCCCGATTGGCGGTCGACTTCCGCCCCGGGCGCATGCATGTCCGCGAACCGAAACGCCGTTACGACTTTTCTATCTGAACTTCCTCGTATACCTTCACGCCGTCGATCTCGACGATTTTACGAAATTCCTGAAGCAGACGCGTCGTGATCGGCCCGGCCTTTCCCTCACCGATCGTGCGGCCGTCGACCTCGCGGACGGGAATGACTTCCGCCGCCGTACCGGTGAAAAACACCTCGTCCGCGACATAGACGTCGTGCATCGTGAACGGCTCTTCCCGCAGCGGGATTCCGATTCTGCCGCAAATCTCCATGATCGCGCGCCGCGTGATGCCTTCCAGCGCGCCGCACCACGTCGGCGGCGTGTAGACGACGCCGCGCTTGACGATGAAAATGTTGTCGCTCGATCCTTCCGCGACGAACCCTTGCGCGTTGACCATGATCGCTTCGCCGACGTCCGCCAGGTTCGCCTGGATCTTGACGAGAATGTTGTTGAGATAATTGAGCGACTTGATTTTCGGGTTGAGCGCGTCCGGCAGGTTGCGCCGGGCCGACACCGAGATCGTCCGCAGTCCCGTTCGGTAAGCTTCTTCTGGATAAATCGCAAGTTGCTCCGCGATGATGATGATCCACGGTTTCGGCGAGCGGCGCGGGTCGAGGCCGAGATCGCCCGGCCCCCTCGACACGACGAGTCGGATATAACCGTCGCGGAGGCCGTTGCGGCGCACCGTCTCGACCAACGCGCGCTGCATTTCGTCGAACGACAGCGGAATGTGCAGCATGATCGATTTCGCCGAGTCGTACAGCCGTTCAAGATGCTCCTTACATTTGAAAATATTCCCGTTGTAAATCCGGATGCCCTCGAACACGCCGTCGCCGTACAGGAAACCGTGGTCGTACACCGACACCTTCGCGTCCTCGCGGGACACGAACTCGCCGTTGAGATAGATGACCTGGGACATCGCCCCCACCTCCGCAAACGCTTACGCGTAGTTGAAGCTCGGGTAACTGCCGAGCACCCGCACCTGGGCTCCGATCGCCCCGATCTCCTCCAACGCCGCCCGCAGCAGGACCGACTCCAGCGACATTTCGACGTCGATGTAGAAGTAGTAGCTGCCGAGCCGTTTTTTGGTCGGGCGCGACTCGATCCGCGACAGGTTGATGCGGCGCCAGGCAAACGCGCTCAGCACCTGGTGCAGCGCCCCCGGATAATCTTCCGGCAGCGTGACGACGATCGTCGTCTTGTGGAAATCGCTTGTTTTGCCTTCATACGGTTTCAAGCCGACCAACACGAACCTCGTGTAGTTGTTGTCGTGGTCGGCGATGTTTTCGGCCAACACGGTTAATCCGTATCGTTCCGCTGCCAATTTCGTGCCGATCGCCGCCTGCGTCGGATCGCCGCGTTCACGGACGAGCCGCACGCCTTCGGCGGTGCTCGCCACCTGCTCGTAATCGAGATCTTCCGGAAAATTCCTCTCCAAAAACAGCCTGCACTGGGCGATGGCTACAGGAATCGAAACGATCTTTCGGATATGTGCGTAGGGAGCATCGGACGGCCGTTCCGGCGGATAACCGATCAGATTTTGCACGGACGGATAAACCCATTCGGCCCGAATCGGCAGGTCGTAGCCATTGACCAGCAGGTCGAGATGAGCATGCACCGAACCGTCGATCGTATTCTCGATCGGCACGACGCCGAAATCCGCGCGGCCTTCCGCGACCGACCGGAGCACGTCGGACATAAACCGGCACGGCACGAACCGGCACGCCTCGTCCCGGAAAAAGAAGCGCGTCGCCTCTTCCGACACCGTTCCTTCCGGCCCCAAATACGCAACCCGGTTCATGCTCCGACTTCCCCTTTGCTCAAAACGCGGGACGGTGCTTGCGCCGAAGCCAGCTGCGCAAACGGAACGCCCACGTCGCCGTTTTCCAGCACGACCGCCCCTTCGACGGCCGGTCTTAGCCACATCGTTCGGGCGGGGACGT
Source organism: Candidatus Reconcilbacillus cellulovorans (assembly GCA_002507565.1). GTDB lineage: Bacteria > Bacillota > Bacilli > Paenibacillales > Reconciliibacillaceae > Reconciliibacillus > Reconciliibacillus cellulovorans. Next base: position 22,445 of record MOXJ01000017.1, on the reverse strand, counting down.
TTTCTTTCGCCAGCGTATCCAGCAAAAAAGCTTCCAGTTCAGCTTTGCGCGTTTCCGATCGGTCGACGAGCGCCAGCAGCGTCGGCCCCGAACCGCTCAGGGCGACTCCCAGCGCCCCGTGATGTTCGGCCTCTTCCAGAATTCGAGAAAGCCCGGGAATCAGCCGCGCGCGATACGGCTGATGCAACGCGTCGCGCATCGCCACGCGGAGCAGATCGAGCCTTCCGCAGCATAAAGCGCCGACAAGCAACGAGGCGTGCCCGACGTTGAAAACGGCGTCGCGCATCGGCACACGGTCGGGAAGCGCGTGTCGCGCCGCTTTCGTCGAAAGCGGAAAGTCGGGGACGGCGACGAGCACCTCGAGTCGCTCATCCGGCACGACTTTCAGATAATCGACCCGCTTGCCGTCCCAGAACGCGACGACGAGACCGCCGAACAGCGATGCGCCGACGTTGTCGGGATGTCCTTCCCACGCCGATGCCATCCGAAACAGCTCGTCCGCGCCGAACGGCGTCCCGACCAGAGCATTGGCGGCGACGAGCGCGGCGACGATCGCCGAGGCGCTGCTGCCGAGACCTCGCGTCAGCGGAATGTCGCTTTTGATGTCGATCTCGAGCTCGGGCACCTCGACGCCTGCCCGGGCAAACAATTGCTGCGCGACGCGATAGACGAGATTCGTCTTGTCGGTCGGTACGCCGTCCAGATTCGCGCCGTGCAAGCGGATGACCGTACGCGGTGCCGCCGCAAGTTCGACCCATGCATACAGCTCGAGCGCAAGGCCGAGCACGTCGAATCCGGGGCCGAGGTTCGCGGTACTCGCCGGCACGCGGACGCGGACGCGGGCGCCCGGCGCGGGCACTCGGCCCTGCTTCATGCCGTCGGCTGAAGTCATGCCGAACGCCCCCGAACGGCGCCGAGCGCGTCGAGTACCGCGTCCTCCTCGGCCGGAACGACGATCGGCTCGATGTTCACGCTTTCGATCGCAGTGTTCGGATCTTTCAGACCGTGGCCGGTCAACACGCAGACGACCGTCTCCCCGCCGCGAAGACGGCCCTGTGCGCGCATTTTCGCCACGCCCGCGACCGAGGCGGCGGATGCCGGCTCGGCGAAAATGCCTTCCCGACTCGCCAGTAACCGGTAGGCTTCCAGAATTTCGGCGTCGGTCACATAATCGATCGCGCCGCCCGATTCGCTCGCCGCCTCGACCGCCTGGCGCCAACTGGCGGGATTGCCGATGCGGATCGCCGTCGCCACCGTTTCCGGATGGGCGATCGGTTCGCCGCGGACGATGGCGGCCGCACCCTCCGCCTCGAATCCGGCCATACGCGGCAACGAACGGATTTTGCCCGCCTGGAAATATTCCTTGAACCCTTTCCAATATGCCGTAATGTTACCGGCATTGCCGACCGGAATCGCCAACACGTCCGGCGCGCGGCCGAGCTGGTCGCATACTTCGAACGCAGCCGTCTTCTGTCCTTCGATGCGATGGGGGTTTACGGAATTGACGAGCGTGATCGGATATTTCGACGTGATCGACCGAACAATCTCAAGCGCGCGGTCGAAATTGCCTTCGACGGCCAGCACCTTCGCACCGTAGATGACGGCCTGCGCCAGCTTGCCCAGCGCGATGTACCCGTTCGGGACGACGACCGCGCACTCAAGTCCTGCGCGCGCCGCGTATGCGGCGGCGGAGGCGGACGTGTTGCCGGTCGACGCGCACATGATGACGCGGCTGCCGGCTTCCATCGCCTTGGCGACCGCGACGACCATGCCGCGGTCCTTGAACGACCCCGTCGGGTTCATTCCTTCATACTTGAAGTAAAGATCGAGTCCCCATTCCCTCGACAGCCGTTCCGAACGAATAAGCGGCGTATTGCCTTCCAGAAGCGTGATCATCGGCGTACGGTCCGTAACCGGAAGAAACGGCCTGTACGCCTGCAAAATACCCGAATACCCCATCGAATAAGTCCCCTTTTTCAGCCTTCGACGCGATAGACGCTTTTGATCCGCCGGACGACCGGCAGTTCGCGCAGCCGGCCGACGACGCCTTCCATGGCGGCCTTGCTGGCCTCATGCGTCACAATGACGATTTCGGCGACGGATCCGCCCGCGTCCGGCTGCTGCACCACGGACTCCAGACTCACTTCGAAATCCGCGAACACCTGCGTAATGCGCGCCAGCACGCCCGCCCGATCGTCGACGTTCAAAAGAAGGAAATAACGCGATACGATCCGGTCGGCGGACAGCAGCTTTTTCTGCCGGTACGGCGCGAACATCCGGCGGCCGTTGACGCCCAGTTTCATGTTTCGCACGACCGCGACCAAATCGGCGACGACAGACGTCGCCGTCGGCAGACTGCCCGCTCCCGGGCCGTAAAACATCGTTTCCCCGACCGCTTCGCCGTAGACGTACACGGCGTTGAACACGCCGCCGACCGTCGACAGCGGATGCGTCTTGCTGATCATCGTCGGCTGCACGGCAACGCTGATCGCGTCGTCGAACCGTTCCGCGACGCCGAGCAGCTTGATTTCATAACCGAGTCGATTGGCGTACCGGATGTCTTCCGGCGTCACCCGCGTAATCCCGCGCACGTCGACGTCCTCCAGCGAAACGAACGTTCGGAACCCGAGCGTCGCCAAAATCGCCATTTTGCGCGCCGCATCCAGTCCCTCCACGTCTGACGTCGGATCGGCCTCCGCGTATCCGAGCTGTTGCGCCTCGCGCAGGGCGGTTGCGTAATCGGCGTTTTCTCGGCTCATCTTCGACAAAATGTAATTCGTCGTGCCGTTGACGATGCCCATGATTTTCGTGATCCGGTCGGATGAAAAGCTTTCCGTCAGCGTTCGGATGATCGGAATGCCGCCGGCCACGCTCGCTTCGTAAAACACGTCGCAGCTTTTCCGCGCCGCCAGATCGAGAATCTCCGGCCCGTGCACCGCCATCAGATCCTTGTTAGCGGTGACGACGTGCTTGCCTCGTTCCAGCGCCTCCAAAATGTAACGCCGAGCGGGATCGATGCCGCCCATCACTTCAACGACGACGTCGATCTCCGGATGGTCGAGCACATGCCGCGGATCGTCGGTCAACAGTTCGCGGTCGACGTCGATCTGCCTCTCCTTCCCGGGATCGCGGACCAAAATTTTGGCGATCTCGATCGGACTTCCGACCTGTTTTTCCAAATCTTCCCGATGGTGCTCCAAAATGCGCACGACCCCGCTGCCTACCGTGCCGAGCCCCATCAACCCGATTTTAACCGAACGCACTTCACGCCTCCCTCCTCCCGGCTCCCGCCCGCTTGTCGCAGCGGAATCGCCGCCCGGCCGAACGAAAGACCCGAATTTTATTGACGACATTATACACAAATCGGACACGGCGGGCAATACGTCATGCGTCACGGTCCTCGAATTCGACAAACTCGAACTCGTACCCGCCGATGCGGACGATACTGCCGTCGGTCGCCCCCAGGCGGCGAAGCTCCGCGTCGACGCCCATCCGGCGCATGACGCCGGCGAACCGGACGGCGGCGTCGCGATGGCGAAGCGGCAGCCGTCGCAACCATTTGTCGATTTCTTCCCCTTCGACCACGAACACATCGCCTTCTCGGCGAACGGAAAACGCCGGACGATCGTCGCGGAATTCGGCGCGATACACCTTCAAAGCTTCCGCGGCGCCGGAAGGAACGCCGACGGATGCCGGTTCCGAAACACGGGCAAGCAAGTCTGCCGTGCGGCGGATAAGTTCCACCACGCCCGACCGCGTCGCAGCGGAAATCGGAAAAACTTCATATTTTCCTTCCAGACCGTCGCGCTTCAGCCGCTCGCAAAACCGCACAAGGTTTTCCGCGGCCTCCGGCAAGTCCATCTTGTTCGCGACGATGATTTGCGGCCGTTCGGCCAAACGCGCGTCATACAGGCGCAATTCTCGGTTGACCGCGAGCCAGTCTTCGTACGGGTCGCGCCCCTCGACGGCCGCCATGTCGACGACGTGCAGCAGCAGCCGCGTCCGCTCGACATGGCGCAAAAACTCCAGGCCGAGGCCGACACCGCGGTGCGCCCCCTCGATCAGGCCCGGAAGGTCGGCCATCACGAAACTCCGCTCGCCGTCGACGTCGACAACGCCGAGATTGGGGGTCAGCGTCGTGAACGGATAGTTGGCGATTTTCGGCTTCGCCGCCGATACGACGCTGATCAACGTCGACTTTCCGGCGTTCGGAAAGCCGATGAGCCCGACGTCGGCGATCAGTTTCAGCTCAAGAATAATCCACCGTTCCTCGCCCGGCTCGCCGTTTTCCGCAATCGAAGGCGCAGGGTTCGAAGGCGTCGCAAACCGCATGTTGCCCCGACCGCCGCGACCGCCGCGGGCGACGACGGCTTCCTGGCCGTGTCGAACCAAATCGGCGATCACTTCGTTCGTTTCGGCGTCGACGACGACCGTGCCCGGCGGGACGCGGACGACGAGATCGTCGGCATCGGCGCCGTGCATGCCCTTGTTTTTGCCGTTCTCGCCGCGGGAAGCCTTGAAATGGCGACGATATTTGAAATCAATCAGCGTCCGAAGCCCCTCGTCGACGCGAAGAATAACGTCGCCCCCGCGACCGCCGTCTCCGCCCGCGGGCCCGCCGAACGGAACATATTTTTCCCGCCGAAAGGCGACGATGCCGTTACCGCCGTCGCCGCCTTTGACGTAAATTTTTACTTTATCGACAAACACGACGGCTCACCTCGGTCCATCGGCCGCATTTTTCCCCGCCCCCGCACAAACGGCACCCGGACGCGTACCGAAACGCCGTCGGCCGTTTCCTGCCGGTCCGCCGTAACGCCGCCGCGGAGCAACGGTCGGACGCGTTCGTTCCAGAGTCGGCTGAGAAGCTGCTTTTCATAGGTTCCCGCAAGCCGCATCGCCGACAGAAACGCGCCGCCGTCCGCGTCGATCGCCAATTCGACCGTCAAAGAAGCCGGCAGCCCGTCGTCGCCGGAAGCGGACGAAGCGAGCGCTTCCATCACGCCGACCAATGTTTTTACCGCGCGCCTTGCGTCCAGAGGCAAGCGATCCAGCTCGAGCCCGTCCGGAAATCGAACGTCGAGCCGGACGTGCCGCCAGACGGCGCCGAACGTATGGAGAAACACGGTCAATTCCGGAACACCGAGGCGGGCAATCCGCCCTTCCTTGATCAGCCGATCGCGCGTCGCTTCCAGATACGAGCGCAACCGGTCCGCCTTGTTCAGCTTCAAATACCCGAGCAACACCTGAATTTCGTTCATCCGATCGTGACGATCATGTCGCAGCCATTCGACGATAAGACGGTAAATTTTGACGCGTTCCTCCTCGCGGGCCTGCTCCGCACGGCGCGCCGCCCGCCAAAACAAGACGGCGACGCCGAAAGCCGCCGTCGCCGAAACGGCGAGCTGAGCGAACGCCTGACCGGATACGGCCAGCCAGGCGCTGATTCCCGCCAGCACGGCCGACGCCAAAACGCGGTGAACATCGCGCAGCTTCATGCGGATCGCTTCACGCCTTCCGAATTCAGTGTGTCGTTTCGTTTTCTCCAGTATACCACGATGCTTGGCAATGTTCACCAACCGTTCTTCATCAACGCCGGAGCCGCAGGCGACAGAAAAACCCCGGCAAGCAGCCGGGGCTTCGTGTTCGATTGTCCGAGATTACGCTTCCGCCGCGGCAGCCGCCGCTTCCACGGCCTCGACGGGATAAACGCTCACTTTTTTGCGGTCGCGGCCCCACCGCTCGAAACGAACGATACCGTCGACCTTCGCGTAAAGGGTGTCGTCGGAGCCTCGACCGACGTTGAGACCCGGATGAATCTTCGTCCCGCGCTGGCGAACGAGGATGTTGCCGGCCAGCACGAACTGACCGTCGCCGCGCTTGACGCCGAGTCGCTTGGAAATGCTGTCGCGGCCGTTTTTCGTCGAGCCGACGCCCTTTTTCTGCGCGAACAACTGCAAATCGAGCCTCAGCATCGGACATTCCTCCTTTCCGTATCGATGCGTCATGCGTCCGTCTCGGTCAAACGGACGTATTCCCCGTACGATTCGGCGATCGACCGCAACATGACGACCATCGACTCGAGCAGCAACTGGACCCGTTCGTCGCGGCGCGCCGCGTCGTCGGGCAAGCTTGCCTCGAGGCGACCGTCGCCGACGCGCGTCCTGAGCCGGATACCCGTCAGCGCCTCGACGGCGTTGACTGTTCCGACCGTCACCGCGGATACCGCCGCGCACACGATGTCCCGGCCCCGCTCGGCGTACCCGGCGTGCCCGCTGACGCGGAAGCGCGCGATCGCTCCGTTCGAATCGCGTTCGATCCGGACGCGCACCATGGCGTTTCAGCCTTCGATCTTCTCGATCAGCAACTTCGTGTACGGTTGTCGGTGGCCCTGTTTACGGCGATAGTTTTTCTTGGGCTTGTATTTGTACACGATAATCTTGCGTCCTCTGCCGTGTTTCTCGACTTTCGCCCGCACGGACGCTCCCGCGACATACGGCGTCCCCGCCGTAAAACCGCTGTCTTTCGACACCGCCAGCACCCGGTCGAGCACCACGGTGTCGCCGACGTCCGCCTCCAGCTTCTCGACGTAAATGACATCGCCTTCCTGCACGCGATATTGTTTACCGCCCGTTTCGACAATCGCATACATCCGGCACGCACCTCCCCGTATACGGACTCGCCCGGCGACGGGTGGCCGCCGCTTTGCGCGGCCGCGCTTGGCAACCCGGCCGGTGCGGTGACGACGCGCCGTAAGCGACACGCCGGATTTCATTCTATCACAACTTGTTCCTTGCGCGCAAATCAAATTTTTGGCGGCAAATCGCGAAGGGGACGGTCAGGACGTTTGGAGGAAAACAGTTCCTCGATCAGGCGGTCCTCAGGAAATACGCGCCGGGTTATTCCTTTTTCATCTAAAACATAAATTATATGGAATTTATTTTTCACGAACAATTTGACCGTTTCACGCACAGTACGGCGACCGTCGACCGCGAAGGCGGCGATCGGAACGCCGTTTCGCGAAAACGCGACGGACGCCTCCGTCCGCTGAGCTAGAAACCGCCAGAAACGATAGATCGACGATCGATAGTTTTTCCAATTCTCCACGAAAAGAAACGCTCCCATCATCGCCGCGTGCACCCGCACGCCCCAGGGCCCGAACAACGCCGCGGCGGTCAGCCCGGCGCCGACGACGGCGCCGAAAACCGCGCACCGGCGAATCGTTCGGTAAAACGGCGTGAAAGCGCCGACCGCCGCCCACACCAGCCTTCCCCCGTCCAGCGGAGAAACCGGCAACAGATTGAACAGGGCCAGCGTCGCGTTGGCGCGGACGAAAAACTCGCACCATTCCGGCGATACCCAGCCCCATTGCCGCCAGCAATACGCAAGACCGATCATCCAGACATGCTGCAGCGGGCCGGCAAGCGCCACCGCCGCTTCCTGCCGAAACGGCGCCCCAGCCGCCGCGTCCGTCACCATAACACCTCCGAACGGAAAAAGGCGGATTTCCTCGACTTTCCACCCAAACCCGCGCGCCGCGGCGAAATGGCCGAGTTCATGCACAAGGACGAGTCCGAACAGCGTCGCCAGTTCCACCCAATATCCTGTCAGCACCGACGCCAACGCAAGCGGCAAAAACAGCGGATGCACGCCGATGCGGATACCGGACGGCCCCCCTCTAGTCAAAGCCGATCACGGCCGCCGGATCGAGCGGCCGGTCGTTGACGGAAAGTTCAAACTCCAAAACCGCTTCCCGTCCGTCTCCCGCGGGCAGCGCGCCGACGGCGTCTCCGGCTTCCACCCAGTCTGAAACGCGGACGAACGCGGACTGAAGACCGCCGTAAACCGCCCGGACGCCGCCGGGATGGCGGACGGCGACTCGAATACCGGATCCTTCCCGCAAAACGGAGACGACCAACCCTTCATCGACGGCCCGGACGACAGACGTTGCGGCGGCGCGGACCCGAACGCTTCCGGTCGCCTCCGAAAACGGCGTCTCGATTCGTCCCTCCACCGGTCGGACAAACCGCCGGGAAAGCGCGGCGTGCGCCTCGCGCTCGATTTCCTTGCGGCCGCGGTAGGCGGGAATCCAAGACGGAGCGTCGGCCGACAGCTTCCAATACCACGCCGCCCACGCTTCCGTCGGCCACCGGTCGCTCAAAAGGGCCGTGACGGCCGGTCGCGCGACTTCCGCCCCCGGCACCTGCGTGTGTAAAACCGCCCCCACCAACGCAAAGACGGTCGCCGCCCAAACGGCTTTTACCGCCTCTTGCCGCCACCGCCGCGGCCGCATGATCCCGCCCCCCGTCCTGTACACGCTTTTCCGTAACAGCTTATGAGAGCGGGATCGAAAATTATGAGGCCTTGTCCCCGACGGCGTACAGCAACGGTTCCTCCTGATGGACCCGCACGCTCGCCACGACGCCGAAACCCGCCATCAACACGAGCAGCGAACTGCCGCCGTAACTGATCAAGGGAAGCGTGATACCCGTAAACGGAACCAACTTCAAATGCATGCCGACGTTCAAAAACACCTGGCTGGCGACAAGCGCGATCGTACCGGAGATCAAATAAGCGCCCCGAAAATCGCGGCACTGAATGGCGATTAAGATCATTCTGTAAATCAGCAAAAAATACGCCAATAGCAGCACGGACATCCCGACGAAGCCGAACTCCTCGCCGGCGACGACGACGATCGAATCGGAATAGACGTAAGGAATGAATCGTTTATGAACGGAATTGCCCTGCAAAAACCCGTCGCCGATCCATCGCCCCGACCCGATCGCGATATACGCCTTTTCGACATGGTATACGTCGGCGCGCCCGGCTTCCGGGTTCAGGAACATGTCGATGCGGTCGACCCAGTGACCTTTGTGAAGCCACCTTTCCAAAAGCGCGCGGAGCGGTTCGCGCAAATCCTCGAAAGAGACGACGAAAAGCGCCGCGACCACGGCGACGACGACGAGCGCCGCGGCGACGTGCGTGTATTTCGCCTGACCCACCCAAAGCATGGCGACCAGAATAAAAAGATAGATGACGGCATTGCCCAAATCGGGCTGAACGATCGTCAACGTAAACGGCACGGCGACGAGTGCGCCGAGCGGAACCCAGTCGCGCCAAAACCGAAGCGGCTCCCCGCGCCTGCGGCCTAAAAACGCGCTGAGCGCGATCACGAGCACGAACTTCGCCGCCTCCGCCGGCTGGAAGCTGAACCCACCGAACCGGAACCATCCCCGCGAGCCGTTGATCTCGGTGCCGAATCGAAGCACGAGCAAAAGCAGCAAGACGCCCGCCGCATACAGATAAGGGGCCGCGCGCAGCAACCGCCGGTAATCAAGCATCGCGACGGCCAAAAAAAGGCCGAACCCCGCCGCGTAATGGATCAAGTTCCGGACATGAAGCCCTTCGTTCGGCGTACCGTAAACGGCACTGTAAATAAGCGCCGTACTAAACGCCGCCATCGCTGCCAGCAGTGCGACGATCGCAGCGTCCAGCCGCTTCAGCTTTCGCACCAACCGACATCATCCCATTCCGAAAAATTTCCTAAGTTTCCCCCATACGGTCGGTTTTTCTTCAAGCGGCATGAGCGGAACGGGATCGCCGAGAATGCGCCGGGCGATATTGCGGAATTCGACCGACGCCTTCGAATTCGGATTCATCACCGTCGGTTCGCCGCTTTGGGCCGCCTTGATCACCGCTTCGTCGTCGGGCACGACGCCGAGCAAATCGATCGCCAAAATCTGACAAACCTCGTCAATATCCAGCATGTCGCCGCTTTTGATCAACTTCGGTCGGACGCGGTTGACGATCAGTTTGGGAGGGTCGATTTTTTCCTTTTCTAAAAGACCTATCACGCGGTCGGCATCGCGAACCGCTGCATTTTCCGGCGTCGTGACGACAATCGCTCGGTCCGCGCCGGCAACGGCGTTGCGGAATCCTTGCTCAATGCCTGCGGGGCAATCGATGATGACGTAGTCGAAACGTTCCTTTAGCCCGTCAACGAGTCGTTTCACCTGGTCCGGCGTCACGGCGTGCTTGTCCCTCGTTTGCGCCGCGGGAAGCAAATACAGTTCGTCGAACCGTTTGTCGCGAACAAGCGCCTGTTCCGGCCGGCATCGTTCCTCAACGACGTCGACGAGATCGAACACGATCCGGTTTTCCAGCCCCATGACGACGTCGAGGTTGCGCAACCCGATATCGGTGTCGACCAGGCACACTTTTTTTCCGAACAGCGCGAGCGCCGTGCCCAAATTGGCGGAAGTCGTCGTTTTGCCGACTCCGCCCTTGCCGGACGTGACGACTATCGCTTCCCCCATGCCTCCGATTCTCCTTCCTTAAAATCATAAAGGTGCCGGGCCGCCCGGCCGGACGCGAGGCAACCGAATCAGCTTATCGATCTCCATACGTCCGTCGCGAAGATATGCGAATTCCATATAAGCGTCTTCGACACCCCATTCGTCCGCAGGCCGGCTGACGACTTCGGCGATTCTCAGCTGCGTCGGCCGCATGTACGACGCCGCGATGATCGCCTGCTCGTCGCCGTCGGCGCCCGCATGTGCAGTGCCGCGCAGCGCCCCCAACACATAGATGTCGCCCGTTGCGACCAACATGCCTCCGGGATTGACATCGCCCACGAACAGCACGCTGCCTTCCCGCCGGACGACTTGCCCGGACCGCACGACCCCTCGCAAGAGGACGATCCGGTCGCGTTCGGCCTCCTGCGTGCGGAGGCAATCGACCGACTTGACGATCAGATTGCCCTGCCGGCGGATGACGGACAGCACTTCTTCCTTCTCAGCGTCGGTCACTGCTCGCCGGCCGAACCGGACATGAACGGCAACCGGTGGACCGGAAAGCAGCGTCTGATGCGTTTTTTCCAACTTCAGCCGCAGTTCCTCGACGAGCTCTGTAAAATCACAAGAATCGTTCAGAATGAAGACAAGCCCGTCTCGAACGCCCTTGATCGTCACGCGATGCCCGGCCGCCGCCATGACCCGCCCCTCCTCCCGACGTTAGCAAGTCGCCGCCTTGCCGGTTCGATCGTTTCAGTCCACGCCCCTGCGCAAGGGACGACCTCAACCGCGCCCTTCTTCCTCCCGCGCGGTTCGGCTGCGTTCCAGGAAACGTCTGAATGGAAGATAGACGGCAAGAGCGAAAACCGCGTTGAACAAGGCGCTCGGCACCCCGTGCCGGACGACCCACCACCCCGCCGGAACGTCCGAGGTTCTCAACCAAAACCGATAAACGCCGAACTCGAACAGCGAAAACGCCGTACAGCCGATGAAAACAGCCGCGAGCGTCACGACCATCGTCGGGCGAGAAACCCATCGCGCCAGAGCCCCCGCCGCGTAGGCGACCGCCGCCAGCCCGAACGCACGCACGCCGACGGCATGACCGTAATAAACAACGTCCTGCAGCAGTCCCGCCGCAAACCCCCAAGCCATCGCCTCGTAGCGATGGACATAAATCGCGACGTAAACAAGAACGACCAAAAGCGGCGCCGGAACGACCCATGCCCGGTCGGCCCAAGCTTCCGGCAGCAGCCAGGCCGTCAGCGTCCCTTCGCTCAAAAACGCCGCTGCCACCAACAGCGCCGCCCGCCCGCTCACGGCGCGACACCTTCCGCCTGCGGTACCTCGACCACGAACACATAGTCGAGCCGGCGAAACGACGCGCGCGGTTTCACTTTGGCCGACTTCGTGATGCCGATCGCGCTCTCTTCGCTCGAGACGACGTCGCCGACGACGATGCCGCCGGGAAACACGCCGCCGAGCCCGGCCGTCACGACGACGTCGCCTTTCTCGACGAGCGCGTTGCGGTCGATTTTGCTCATCGTCAACAGCCCGGTCGTCGGGTCATAGTCGTCGATCAGTCCGAACGTACTGTCTTCTTTACCGCGGATCCAGACGGACACCGCCTTGCTGTCGGGCGACGCCGCGTTCAGGTCGGTCAACAGCCGAACGTTCGAATGAAACGGATGAACGCGTTCGATAAGGCCGACGAGACCTCCGGACGCCACGACCGCCATCTGCTCACGGATGCCGTCTTTGGAGCCGAGATTGATGACCACGATTCGGTTATAGGGATCCGGGCTGTCCGACACGACTTGGGCGATCCGCCAGACGTAACGATTCATCCGTTTCTGTTCTTCGGTAAAACGCAATGCTTCCTTGAGGCGCTCGTTCTCGTATTCCAACTCGTTCAGCCGCTGGACGTCGCGGACATAGCGGAACAGCGTCCGGCGCAGCTCGCGGTTTTCCTCGTACACGGTCCAAATCGACCGGACGTCGTCGGCAAACGCCGACGCCGCAGCCAACGCCCGATATAATAGCCCCTGAAAGGCAACGACGGTGTCCTTGGCGGCATTTTCCGCAAACGTGACGGGGAAGCGGCGGCTGAACGTCAAGCCCGTCAGCGCCGCAAACACGATCAGCGCCGCAAGCACGACGAGCAGCCGCCTGCTCCCGATCCATTTCATGGGCGGACCACCGTCCCTTCTTATCTCGCGCGTCCGCCGTGACCGGGTTTGGACAGGAACAAATGAATGTTTTCCAGAGCTCGACCCGTGCCGATCGCGACGCAATCGAGCGGATGGTCCGCCACCAGCACCGGCATGCCGGTCTCGCGGGCCAGAAGCTTGTCGAGATTGCGCAACAGCGCCCCGCCGCCGGTCAACACGATGCCGCGGTCCATAATGTCGGCCGACAGCTCCGGCGGACACCGCTCGAGCGTCGCCTTGACCGCCTCGACGATGCTGCCCACCGTGTCCGCCAATGCTTCCGTGATCTCGTCGGATGTGACCGTGATCGTCTTGGGCAAACCGGTCAGCAAGTCTCGCCCGCGAACTTCCATCCTTCCCGGATTTTCCATCGGCAGGGCAGAGCCGATTTCGATTTTCAGCTGCTCGGCCGTCCGCTCGCCGATCATCAAGTTGTACATCCGCTTGATGTATTGAACGATCGCCTCATCCATCTCGTCGCCGGCAATCCGGATCGACCGGCTAGCGACGATGCCGCCGAGCGAAATGACGGCGACTTCCGTCGTCCCGCCGCCGATGTCGACGACCATGCTGCCGGTCGGTTCCCAGACCGGCAAATCGGCGCCGATCGCCGCGGCGAAAGGTTCTTCAATCGTAAAAGCTTCCTTTGCACCCGCCTGGCGCGTCGCGTCCTCGACGGCCCGCTTCTCGACCGCCGTGCAGCCGGACGGAACGCATACCATCACGTTCGGCCTGCGGCCGAACCAATGTTTTTTCTGCGCGCGCTGAATGAAATAATGGATCATCGTCGCCGTTGTCTCAAAGTCGGCGATGACGCCGTCCTTCATCGGCCGCACGGCGCGGATGTTGCCGGGCGTCCGGCCGATCATCCGTTTCGCCGCTTCGCCGACCGCCTCGATCGTGTTCGTATCGGTCCGGATCGCGACGACCGACGGTTCGCGGACGACGATGCCTTTTCCCTTGACGTAAACGAGTGTGTTGGCGGTGCCGAGGTCGATGCCGAGATCGCGGGTATATCCGAACATGGACTGCGAATTCTCCTTCCGTGTGAACGAACTGAAAAAATTATATTACATGTAGCCGAGCTCCTTCAAACTGGCGTAGCAGCCGTCGCCGATCACGACGTGGTCGAGCACCGGAATGCCGACCACGTTTCCCGCCTCCACCAGTCGCCGCGTCAGCGTCAAATCTTCCGCGCTCGGCGACGGGTCGCCGCTCGGATGGTTGTGGACGCAAATGATCGAGGCGCTGGCATGCTGGATCGCCGCCCGGAACACTTCACGCGGATGAACCAGCGAGGCGTTCAAAGTGCCGACGGACAGCGTCTTTTTCCCGATCACGCGGTTTTTCGTGTTCAGAAAAAGCACGAGAAAATGTTCCTGTCGCAAATGGCGTACCTCTTCCATAAACAGCCGAGCCACGTCGCACGGCCCCCGGATTGCCGGCACATTCTCCGGAGCGAGCGTCGCGAGCCTGCGGCCGAGCTCGATACCCGCCTGGATTTGCAGCGCCTTGGCAGGACCGATCCCTTTGAGTCTAGTCAACTGTTCCGTCGTCATGGCGACCAGCCCGCGCAGCCCGCCGGCTTCCCTGAGGAGCCGCTGCGCCAACAGCACGGCGGACTCCCGCACCGTTCCCGTCCGGAGCAAAATGGCGAGCAGCTCAGCGTTGCTGAGCGCCTGCGCGCCGAAACGAAGCATGCGCTCCCTCGGCCGTTCGTCGCTCGGCACTTCGCGCAACGTCAACACCTGTTCCATGTTCGCAACTCCTCCCCAAAAAAATAACGGCAGCCTTCTCCCTTCGGGAAGGGAGGCTGCCGGGTTTGCCCAACCCCGCGTCACATCGAACTTTTCGCGCCGGCGGCGGCCGCCCCGAGCAGGTCGAAGCCGAGCCGCCCGAGCAGTTCGGACAGCAAAACGACCGACAGGCCGACGACGTTGAAATAATCTCCGGCAATCCGATCGACGATCAGCGAGCCGTAACCCTGGACCCCGTAGGCTCCGGCCTTGTCGAGCGGCTCGCCGGTTCTGACGTAGGCCTCGATCTCGTCGTCCGAGAGCGGCCGGAACGTCACTTCCGTCACCCGATGCCCGACGGCGCACTCACCGTCCTCGATCCGGACACAGGCAATTCCGCTGTAGACAAGATGCGTCCGACCGCGAAGCCTGCGCAACATCCGCACGGCGTCGTCGGCGTCTTTCGGTTTTTCAAAAATGTCGCCGTCAAGCACGACGGTCGTATCCGCTCCGACGACGATGCCGGTTGTTCTTGCGCCGCTTAATCGTTCGCAAACGTCGACCGCTTTGCGCATCGCGAGCGTCTCGACCATTTGCGCGGGGGTCCAACCCGGCTCGACGCGCTCGTCCGCACCGCTCGGCACGACGTCGAACGGCACGCCGAGCTGTTCCAGAAGCGCCTTGCGGCGCGGCGAAGCCGAAGCCAGTACCAGCATGTGCGTCCCGATTCCTCCGTCACAGTTTCCGGTACATCCAGATCGCAAAAAGCAACCCGAGCAAGTTCAACAGGTGAAGCCGAAACCGAAACCAGATGTCGAATTGCAGAACGTGCAGGTCGGCTTTCGGATGCCACTCCAGAACGATGCCCGTTGTCAAAAACGACAGCGTGGGCACCGCCGCGAGCAGCTGTCCGACGATCGACCCGGCCAACAAGCCGAGCAGCACAAACAGCGCGAACGCAAACGACGATTTTTTCATCGGCGCTACAGATACGCCTCCACAAACCGCATCATCTCTTCGTCGTGAGACGGCAGCGGCTCGTGCCCGTGATCGGGATAAAGCCGCAGTTCCTTTTCGCCCGCCAGATGGTGATACGCGGCGAAACAGGTTGACGGCGGACAGACCGTGTCCTGCAGGGCGATCGCCATCAGCGTTCTCGCGCGCACGCGCGCGGCCATGTTCATGCCGTCGAAATAGCTGAGAGTCCGGTATACCTGCTCCTCGAGCCGGTGCTGAGGATCGAACCGCCTGAACCATTTGCGGATTTCGTCGTAAGGGCCGTCGAGATGGCATTCCACCGCCCGCCGGAAATGGCACAGAAACGGATATACCGGCATCGCCAGCTTCGGCCGCGAATCGAGTGCGGCCGCCGCCAACGTCAGCCCGCCGCCCTGACTGGCGCCGCAAACCGCAATCCGGTTCGGATCGATGTCGGGAAGCGAACAGACGGCATCGATCGCCCGCACGCAGTCGAGGTAGACGTTCAAATAGTAATAGGTATTCGGGTCCAAAATACCAAGCGTCATCCACCCGACCGCCGCCCCTTGCGGATAACGTGCAAGATCGGGCGTCGGGCCGGCCTGGCCGCGCACGTCGACGCTCATCGCCGCAACGCCCAGCGCCGTCCACTTCAGCAGAGCGGCGACCGGTTCGCGCGTCGCCGAATATCCGTGATAACAGACGACGGCGGGCAGCGGCCGCGGCGCAACGTCCCGCTTCGGGACGACGAGCCATCCGTGCACCGGCGTACCGTCGACGCCGTCGTAGACGACCTCGTAAACGTCCGCCAGCCTCGCCGGAAACCCCTGCGGCGTCAAACGTACGTTCAGCGGCACAGCGGCCGACCGAGCAAGATGCTTGTCCCAAAATGCGTCGAAATCCGGTTCGCGCGTCAGCTCCGGCTTATAGGCGAGCAATTCCCGCAAAGGCAAGTCGATGTTCGGCATGGAACGTCGCGTCTCCTTCTTCCGATCATGTCTCTATCATACCAAAGCCGCAAGCGGCGGTCTAGGCGGCGTCGCCGGACGCGTTGGGAGCACGGCGTGCGGCGAACAACGGGAAAACGAACAGCGCCCCGATGCAAAAAAGAACCGTCGCCGCCAGAAACAGCGGTTCGAGCGACAATCGCTCTTTCAGCCACCCCGACACCGCCATCGTCGCCACCATCGTTCCCATGAACAGCGGGTTCAAAATTCCGTTGACACGCCCGACGAAATCCGCCTCCGTGCTGCGGAGCACGAGCGTCGCGATGCCGACTTGAATGCCCGGCAGCACGAGCCCGACGGAAAACTCGGCTAGAAGCGTCAAGCCGAGATTCGTCGACAGGCCGATGGTCAGCACGGAGAGGGAGCTGACCAACGCTCCCACCAAAAGAAGCGTCTCCGGAGCGATTTTTCTCGACCAGCCGGCCGTCAGCGCCCCGCCGATCAACATGGCGACGCCGTTGGCCGCGAGCAGCCATTGCAGCTGCTCTTTGGGCAATCCCAGCTTCTCCGTGACGACGAACACGGTCAGCGGCTGGATGAGACCGAGCGCCAATCCCGCCGAGGCGAAATGACCGCCGAGCAGCATCAGCACGCGGTTCGCCCGGACGTACCGAAATCCGGCCGCCATGTCGGCCAGCACCGAGCCGGACCGGGATCCGTCTTCCGCAGAATCGGGCGGCAAAAACGCAAGAACGCAGGCGGAAGCCAGAAACGCCGCGCCCATGACGGCGACGGCCGCCTCAATGCCGAACGATTCATAAACCATCGTGCCGAGAATCGGGCCCGCGATCATAAACGCCGCGATCAGCGTCTGGTAAAGCGACATGCCGGTCTGCACCCACTTTTCCGGCACATGCCGCTTGAACAGCCGCATGCCGGCCGGCTGCGAAAACTGCGACAATACGCTCGAAACGAACACCGCTGCAAGCGCCGCCGTCCACGAAATCCGCTCCATCGCGGGCAGTACGAGAAACGCAAACAGCGCACTCGTCAGATCGCATCCCACCATCGTCCGTTTCGGCCGCCACCGATCGGCAAACGTGCCGCCGACGAACGAAAACAAAAAAATCGGCGCATACTCGGCGAGCTGCACCAACGACACGGCGACGGCGTCTCCTCCGGTCTTTTCCATAACGTACATCAGGACGGCGAGATTGCGCACCCAAACGCCAATCTGTAAAAAGAGCGCCGACAACAGCAAAACGCGGACGAAACGATTGCGAAACAGAGCGCGCTCCCCCCTTGGAACCGTTCCACAACCCAACTATACACGTTCGACGTTTTCAAAACAACAAAAAAACCGGCGCGGCACGCCCGCCGGCCCGTCGTTCGGACCGCAAAGACGTCCCGTCCGGTCCCCGCCGCGCTGCACCGAGGCCCAAACGTCGGTTTGGCGCAAACGACGAGGTCATCCCGCGCCCGGCACCGCCAAAGCGACCGCCAGTTCGTTTTCCGCCAACAAAGAATCGATCACCGCGTTTTGCGCCTGCCACAACAGGGCGGTCGACGGTGCGCGGTTATAATTTTCCAGCGCGAGCACGGCGGCGTCGAGCGCGCGATCGATTCGGTCGAAAGCCGCTTTCCCTTCGGCCGGCACCCCGGGCGCCGCCGCTTTGAACGCGGCGTCGAATGCCTGATGGGCCGAACGGAGTCCTGCAAACGTCGCCTCGTCCATTTTCCTTATGTCGCCGGAGCCAAGCCGGAGCGAAGTCAGCCGAACGACCGTTTCGGCAAGTTTGTGCGCCGCCTCGAAACTGGCGGCGGCTTCCTGCATTCCGGCTCCCCAGCGGACGTACCGGACGTTCGGCACGGTTTTTTCCTTTAAAAAAATTTCTCGCGTTCCGTCCTGCAGCCGGGCGACGAGCGCGCGCGCCTCTTCCTTGCCGGTCGCCACGCCTGCAAACACGAGATGCGGGTCGCCGTTTTCGACGGCCGCCGCCAACCCTTCCGACTTCAGCGCGTCCGCCGCCGTCTTCGCTCCTTCCGCCGAACGGAAGGCGCCGACCTGCAGGAACACATAACGCGCTTCCGGCAAAACGACGACCGCCCCCGCGGAAACGCTCCTTCCCGAAGTCGAAAGCGCCGCTTCGGCGTCGGTCGGCTGTCCGCGTTGACGTCCCTCGTCACCCGAGGCCGAAAACCAGAACAACACCAGATACCCGCACGCAAGCCCCGTCGCCACCGCCGCTAAGGCGGACAGGACGGTCTTCAAAAAAGCGGGCGGGCGATAGCGCGAACGCAATCCGCTTCGCTCATGCGACTCGACTTCCACCAACGACAACGATTCTCCCGCAGCATTCGAAAAATCTGCCGTGCCGCTCGACCGCCGTCCGTCGGCATCCGCGTCGCGGATCAGCCGCTCCAGCCGGGCGACGTCCGCGATGTCGTCCGACCAGGCATCGTAATCGCGCGCGAATTCGCGCCACCCCGTCGTTCCACCGGAAGCTTCCTTCCGCGGAACAGACACAACACTGCCGGGCGCGCTTTCCGCCGGCTCATCGCGAACCACCTTGCCGTTTTCGTCGAACCGATACGTCACCCGAGCCTTGTTCATGCGGCCGCTCCTCCCTCGTCCGAGAACGTCTCAATCATGATCTATGAAGGACAGGGAGGCTTTAGAACGCTCAGTCGGACGAAACGCCCCAGCCGATCGTCCGCGAGGCGAGCAAACGGCGGTATCCGCGATATTCCTCGTAAACGTTCAGCGTATAATCCGGACCGCTGTAACTGCGGAACGCCGCGGGATCGTTGAAGACAAGCCGCATATCGCCCTTGCCGAGTTCAAGCGAGGGCCGGTCGGCCGCTCTCGCCCCGAGCGCCAGTTTTTTCTCGAACACGAGTTCCCCCGACCGGTTGCGGAACTCCAGCACGATGTCGCGTTCAGGTCCCGCGACGCCGGGCAGCGTCTCGTTGCGAAGCTCGTACTGGAACTCGACTGTCCATTCGTAAGAGTAGAAGTTCGTAAAATTGGCTTTCAAATTTCGGATGCTCAGCACGTACGGGTCGACGTCGAGGCCGCTCAGTCGATTCGCCGCACCGGCAGCAGGCGATCCAAGCGCCAAGCCGACCGCGTTCAGATACGCGTCCGGCTGCCCCGACGCCGCGGTCCCTCCGGTAGAACCGACCGAAAGGCCGCCGCCGGCAGCCTCTCCGACGAGCAACTGCAAACCGTCGCCCGCCGTAAAACCGGCCGGTACCTCGCTCGAAAACCAGTACAGCGCCCTGCCTCCGGCAGGCGTCGTCTGTCCGCCGGAACGCCACACACTTACGGGATAGGCCGAACCGTCCCCGGCAAGCAGGTACCCGGCCAACTCCGGTGCGCGCAGCGCCCGCTTCTCGCGGTTTTCAAGCACGACGGGAATTGCGGCCAAAACGCCGGCATCGCTTTCGTACAGCCTGGGCGCGCCCGCTTTCAGCGCGACCGTGCGGCCGGCAAGTTCGCGAACGATCTCCCCGGACACCGGCACGATCCGCCACGCCTTCTCCTCGACCGGCAAGTTCAGCCGCACGAGCTCCCGTTCCGCAACCGGCGCAGATCCCGTCGACGCAGCCAACGCCGGGCCGGTACCTTCCGCCGACGCGCGTTCCGCCAGCACGAGCGACGATTCCGCGAAGCGGAACGCATAAGGAACTTTCGCGTAGGCGTACATCGGCACGGCACCGCCCGCCTCGACGCCGACGCGTTCCCCGGGCACGACGACGACGCCGTCGACACGCACGCCCTTATCCAGCTCGAAATAGGCGGAAAGACGCGGCACCGGCGCGGCCGACGCACCCGGATTTTCCAGAAGCAGCCGGACCGCCAGGATGTCCTTGTCTTCCCACGGCAACCGCTGCACCGAGTCCGTCTTCAGTCGATAGTCGTATCGCCCGACGGACACCGGCACCGCCTGCACCGTGTCGAACGCACCCGACCGACTGCCGGAGACGTCGAACAGCGCCACAGGCATTCTAAGCGTCCGCTGACCGTCGAGCGGAAGCCGACGGACGATCCACAGCTCCATGTCGTCCGCAAACACGGACGACGGCACGTCCGCGCGCAGCTGCACCTGCCGACTTTTGCCCGGCTCGAGCCGAAGCACGCCAGAGGCCGCTGCTTCCAACGGGTAAAACGTCTTTTTTCCGAAACGCAAGTAGTAGTCGTAAGCGGGAACATCGAGCGGAAAACGCCCTTCGTTTTTCATGTTGACGTAAACATGGACGCCGACGTCCTCGCCCCGCTCCAGAGCGGTGACGCGGTCGACATCCGCCGCCAAGACGGTCGGCCCTTCCGTCCACGACCGCCTTGCATCGCCCGGCGCCGCCGCGGAATAATCGGAGGGAAACGCGATCGCGCCGATTTTCCGCTCAAAGCCGGGCTGGGAAAAATCCCAGCGCGCCGCCTCCAGCGACAGCTCCGGCCACGACGCGCCCGTCGGCAAATCGGCGTACGCGACGAACGTGCGCTCGGAATAAGCCGGCAGCTCGTGCTGTTCCTTGTCGCGCGGCAGCCATTTGACCGGCAAACTCGCGCCCTTCCATCTCAGCCGGAGGGCGTAATCGAACAGATCGAGCTCGCCCGCCGAACCGTTGACGAGCCGGATCGCCATCGAAAGCCGCTCGCCCCCCTCGTCGCCCGACATGATATAGGCTTCCGACAGTTCCAGACGACCGCCGCCGAGCGACAAGCTTCCCACCGGCCGCACGGCAAAAAGCGGCTTTTCTCCCGCCTTATCCCGACCCGCCGGTTCCGCCGCCGCGCCGGGAAACACGGCGGAAACGGCCAGCACCGCCGCCAAAGCGGATGCAATCCACGTTTTCCGCGTCAATGCCGCGTCCTCCCCGTCTTTCAAAGCTCATGGCCTGATCGGCAAACTCTCCCACAAGCATTATATCAGGCTCTCGATCAGGAACCAAGCAACTTAGCGATGCCAAATATTCAACTTCAACGTAAAACCGCCAATACCGGAGAAGCCAGCAAGCCGTTTTCTTTCTACCTTACTTTCATACGGATCATCTCCTTGACAGGTTTCGGATAGAACACACAGGCTCAAAATCCCTCTACATGCCCGCACGGATAAACGATCCGAGCCGGCTTACCCCATGCCCGCCAAAACGCCTCCGCGCCAAGTCCACATAGCGGTCGTACGCCGCCGTCAAATGCGCGATCTGCTCGCCCAGACTGATGCCGATCAGCGCCACGCATCCTGCCCCCGCACCGTCGCAACCAACGCACGAGCGCATGTACGTCGGCCACCGCCTGGGCGACCGCCTCTACACTGATCATATATTCGCCGCCGTACGCCGACTCCGCCGGCGCCCGGCTGAAATGAATACGGCAGATAAGGCGCGTGAACGCCGACTCCTCGTTCCAGCAAACCGCAGACGACCCCAGCTTCTCTACGAATAACTCGAGCCGTGATGATAACACAAGTTCTTGGGGATTGTCAAGGTAGGTGTCGGGAGAAGGAAGTACCTGAAAAATAGGTACTTCCATCCGCAAAGAAAGTGGTGTATGATCATGGTGTGGCCAGGCCTGGTGACTCACATTGCAACACCGATAATCAAAGGAGGTTTATAAGTATGAACTATGAAGGTTTTGTTGAACTAACCAAGGAAGAATTATTAATAAATATCGACGGCGGGCTTTCTTTGAAAGATACATTGAACACAGTAGCCTATTACGCTTTCACAGGCGGAATGGGTGCCCTTGGAGCAGCGGTCGGAGCAGCGATCGGTTCAGCTATTGCACCGGGACCTGGGACCGCGGTAGGCGCCGGAATCGGTGCAAGAGCGGGTTCTATCATCGGTGGAATGATTGGGGCCTATGTGGGAGATAAGCTTTGGGATGCTCTTCATTGAGGTGTACCCATGATTTATTCAATAATTAGTATTCTAATCATCATTCTAGTTTTAGTCCTAATGGAGATTTATGTTGAGGCCAAAATTCAGCTCAGAAAAAGGATCATTAAAAAACTGGGTGTTCTGGGTACTATTACTATTTCTTTAGCCATTGTAGTTATTATTGATATTATAGTATTTAATTACTATCCGAATCTCAGAAATGATGATCTATACAAATATGCAATGCTGGGGTTTATGGTGTTTTTCTTACCAAAGAGAGGGGATCGAAATGGGAATAAATCAAAAAGGAGCCATTCCTGTAGTGAATGAATTTGCGGTTTGAAAAGAAAGAGCGCCTCCTGTATGCTGGGTCTTGGAATGTAACACACTCACGGCCCTTAA
>MOXJ01000016.1 GCA_002507565.1 Candidatus Reconcilbacillus cellulovorans | reverse complement strand
CGTGAAGGGGCAAGGGAAGGAATGCCGTCTCGCATCACTTACAGAAAGTGGAAGCCCGAAAGTCGAAAAAAACTGCCCACGACCACTTGACTCAGACAAGCGTCGCGCAAGCCGTGACACGTCTTCAACCGGTATGTTATAATTTTGGTTCGAATACGGCGAGGGGGAATGGACGGTTTGAAAAAGATCAACGTGGCCATCGACGGCCCCGCGGGGGCCGGAAAAAGCACGGTGGCGCGGATGGTCGCCGAAACGCTGGGTTTCCTGTACGTCGATACGGGGGCAATGTACCGGGCGATCGCCTGGAAGTCGCTGAAGGAACGCCTTGATCCCGACGACGCCGAGGCGGTGTCCGCCCTCGTGCGACGGCTTTGTCTGCAAGTCGAGCCGGCGGAAGGAGGCGGTTTACGCGTTCTCGTCGACGGCGAAGACGTCGGCGACCGGCTTCGTCTGCCGGAAGTGACGGAGCGCGTTTCCCGGATCGCTCGCCATCCCGATGTTCGGAGCCTGCTCGTTTTTTTGCAGCGGGAGCTGGCGCGGGCGGGCGGTGTGGTCATGGACGGCCGCGATATCGGAACGGTGGTGTTGCCGAACGCCGAGGTCAAAGTGTTTTTGACCGCCTCGCCGCGGGCAAGGGCGGAAAGGCGGTTTCGCGAATGGAAGCGCCTGGTTCCCGGTGCGACGCTGGAGCAGATCGAGGAGGAGATTCGGCAAAGGGACAGGTTGGACAGCGAGCGCGAACTGTCGCCGCTGATGCCGGCTCCGGACGCCGTCGTGCTCGACAGCACGCATCTGGACGCCAAGCAGGTGGCGGAACGGATTCTCGAACTGTGCCGCGAGCGCATGTAGCAGGTGGGCTAGCCGATGTTGTACGCGATTCTGCAAAAAGTCGCGCGGATCGTGTTTCCGCTTGCGTTCGGATTGAAGGCGATCGGCGTCGAACGGTTCCCGAAAGACGGGCCGGTCGTGCTCTGTTCCAATCACGTCAGTTACTGGGACCCCCCCGTGCTCGGCACGTTTCTCGACCGCCGCATTCATTTTATGGCGAAGGAAGAGCTGTTCCGAGTGCCGGGACTGGCGTGGCTGATCGTCCGCCTCGGCGCGTTCCCGGTCCGACGCGGCGGCGTCAGCAAAGATTCGATCCGGCGCGCGCTCGATCTGCTCGCCGAAGGACGCGTCGTCGGAATTTTTCCCGCCGGCACGAGGAAAGCCGACCACCCGGTCGGCAAGCGCGGTGCGGCGATGCTGGCCGTCCGTTCCGGCGCCCTCGTCGTCCCGGCCGCGATCGTCGGTCGGTATTCGCCGTTCGGTCGGCTGCGCGTCGTTTACGGCGAGCCGATCGATCCTGCTCGGGAGGATGGGGGGTTGTCGGAGGAGCGGCTGACCGAGCGTATCATGCAGGCGATCGAACAGTTGAAAAAATCGGCGGCCGCCGATTGATTTGTCGCTGCGAGAAGTGGTATCTTGAAATTATATGATCGGTTTCATGAGTGTCAGCCGTTTGTCGGCAATCCGCCTGTCGCGGTCGGCCGGGGTATTCCCCGGGACGGCGTGGGTCGGGACGGAAACGAGGAGGTATTGGTTCATGACGGAAGAAGCCAAATTGAACGACGGCGCGGTCGAAGAACACGCAAACCAAGCGGAAGAAGCCGCCCAGGACCTGTCCCGGGTCGAAACGATCCGAAGAGGCGACATCGTAAGGGGGAAAGTCGTCAAACTCGAGGACCAGCAGGCGGTCGTCAGCATCGGATATAAGTACGACGGCGTCGTGCCGCTTCGCGAGTTGTCCAACATTCCTGTCGTCGCCGCGTCGGAGGCGGTTCAAGTCGGCGATGAGGTCGAATTGAAAGTGCTCGCCATCGACGACGAGCAGGAAAAACTGATCTTGTCCAAACGCGCGGTCGACAGCCAAAAAGCGTGGGAACGCCTGCAGCGCGCGCTGGAAACCGGCGAAATCATCGAGGCGCCGGTGCGTGACGTCGTCAAGGGCGGTCTCGTCGTCGACGTCGGCGTCCGCGGGTTCGTTCCCGCTTCGCTCGTCGAGCGGCATTTCGTCGAGGATTTCAGCGGATATAAAGGCCGCGTGCTCCGCTTGAAGGTCAAGGAGCTCGACCGCGGCAAAAACCGCGTCGTGCTTTCCCAGAAAGACGTTCTCGACGAGGAGTACGAAGCGAACAAAAAGCGGATCCTCCAGAGTTTACAGCCCGGACAGCGGTTGGAAGGAACGGTGCGCCGCATTACGCCGTTCGGCGCCTTCGTCGACATCGGCGGCATCGACGGCCTCGTGCATATTTCCGAAATGGCGTGGCACCGCGTCGAGACGCCGGCCGAAGTCGTGCAGGAAGGCGACCGTGTAACGGTACAGGTGCTTCGCGTCGACCCGGAAAACGAGCGCGTCAGCCTGAGCATTAAAGCGGCGCAACCCGGCCCGTGGGACCAGGTGGCCGGCAAGTTTTCCGTCGGCGACATCATCACCGGCAAAGTGAAACGGCTCGTCAGCTTCGGCGCGTTCGTCGAGGTTTGGCCGGGTGTGGAGGGTCTCGTCCACATCTCGCAGATCGCCCACCGCCATATCGGCACGCCGCATGAAGTATTGAAGGAAGGGCAAGAGGTTCAGGTAAAGGTGCTCGACATCAACCTTCCCGAAAAGCGGATCGCGCTCAGCATCAAGGAGACGGAAGAACCCCCGGCGCCTCGCGAACGGCGGAACCGCCGCGAGGAAACGTACGAAAATCCGGGATTTTCGCTGACGCTGGGCGAACGGATCGGCGACCAGCTGAGCAAGCTGAAATGAAGTTCAGGTTCGGACATCGGCGAACTCTGGTCGGAGCTCGCCGATTTTTTACGGCAACGGAGTTGGAGCGTGATGCCGCATGGCCGAAGCCACGGTGGCCATCGTCGGGAGGCCCAATGTCGGCAAATCGACGGTTTTTAACAGGATCATCGGACAACGATTGGCGATTGTGGAAGATCGGCCCGGAGTGACGAGGGATCGCCTGTACGGCAAGGCGACGTGGAAGGGCAGGACGTTTTCCGTCATCGACACCGGCGGCATCCAGTTCGGTGAAGACGACGAGCTGCTCAAGTCGGTCCGCGCTCAGGCGGAGCTAGCGATGGACGAGGCCGATGTCGTCGTATTCATGGTCGACGCCAAGGCCGGTCTAACGCACGCTGACCGCGAGGTCGCCGAACTGTTGTACCGGAAGTCGGACCGACCGGTCGTGCTCGCGGTGAACAAGGTCGATCATCCGAAACATCGCGATCTCGTCTATGAGTTTTATGCGCTCGGGTTCGGGGAACCGATCGCCGTTTCCGGCGAGCACGGTCACGGCATCGGCGAGTTGCTCGACGCCGTCGTGGCGAAGTTTCCGGACGAGGAACCGGTCGAGCCGTACGGCGACGATGTCGTGCGCATTGCGGTCATCGGGCGGCCGAACGTCGGCAAATCGTCGCTCGTCAACGCCCTGCTCGGTCGGCAGCGCGTCATCGTCAGCGACGTCGCGGGCACGACGCGCGACGCGGTCGACACGCCGTTTGAACGCGACGGCAAGCGTTACGTGCTGATCGACACCGCCGGCATCCGCAAGCGCGGCAAAATTTACGAGACGACGGAAAAATACAGCGTTCTCCGCGCTCTTCGCGCCATCGAACGCTGTGACGTGGCGCTCGTCGTGCTGGACGCGAAAGACGGCGTGACCGAACAGGACAAGCATATCGCCGGCTATGCGGAGGAAGCCGGCCGCGCGTCGGTGATCGTCGTGAACAAATGGGACGCCATCGAAAAAGACGATAAGACCATGCAGCGGTTTACCGAGCGGATCCGCGACGCGTTCAAGTTCATGCCTTACGCGCCTGTCGTGTTCGTATCCGCGGCGACCGGACAGCGGATCAACCTTTTGCTGCCCGCCGTCGACCGCGTCGCGGAGGAACATGCTCGGCGCATTCCGACATCGGTACTGAACGACGTCATCAGCGACGCGGTCGCGACGACGCCGCCGCCGTCGGATCGCGGGCGACGGCTGAAGATCAAATACGCCGCGCAGGTGGCGGTCAAGCCGCCGACGTTCGTGCTGTTCGTCAACGATCCGGAGCTGTTGCATTTTTCCTATGAACGGTTTTTGGAAAACCGGTTGCGCGCGGCTTTCCGGTTTGAAGGCACTCCGATACGTCTGATCGCCCGCGCGAAAGACGACGACGATCGGGAGTAGGGGGACGGAAGAACACATGTCCGCGGTATCTGTGCTGTTGTCGGCGGCCATCGGGTATCTGCTCGGGTCGGTTAATTTCGGCTACCTGTACGGCCGATTGTTCCGCGGCGTCGACATTCGTCGGCTCGGCAGCGGCAACGCCGGGGCGACGAATGCGCTTCGCGTGTTCGGCAAAGGGCCCGCGGCGGCCGTTTTGTTGCTCGACGTCGGCAAGGCGGCAGCGGCCGTCGCGTTCGGCCGACTGGTCGGCGCCGGCGAAATCTGGGCGCCGGTCGCCGGCGGCCTTGCGGCGGTCGTGGGCCACAACTGGCCGGTTTTTTTCCGTTTCCGCGGCGGAAAAGGCATCGCCTCGACGATCGGCGCCATGGCGTCGCTCAGCTTCGTGCCGACGCTCGTCGCCGGAGCCGTCGCGATCGCCGTGATCGCGCTGACGCGATATGTGTCCGTCGGCTCGCTCGTGTTTGTTTCGCTGTTGCCGCCGCTTTTCTGGGCGATGCGTCGCCCGTCTGAACTTGTTTGGGCGAGCGTGGCGACGGCTGTTTTGGCGTTTGTACGCCACCGGCAGAACTTGGTTCGGCTCCGGCGCGGGACCGAGCACCGTCTGGGGGGAAAAAGAGGCGATGTCGCGTAAGGCAGCGGTCATCGTGGCGGGAAGCTGGGGAACGGCCGTCGCGTCGGTGCTCGCGGACAACGGCGTCGACGTGACGTTGTGGACGCGCAGTCCGGAACAGGCGGACGAGATCAACCGCGAGCGGACGAACCGCCGCTATCTGCCGCAGGCAAAGCTGTCGCCGCGCATCCGCGCCACCGTCTCGATCGAGGAGGCTGTCCGCGACGCCTCCTGCATCGTGCTGACGGCTCCCAGCGGCGCCATGCGGGAAGTCGCGGCGCGGTTGAAACCGTTTCTGTCAGGAAGCGAGCTCTTGATCCATGCGGCGAAAGGGCTGGAGCTCGGCACGCACAAGCGGATGTCGGAAGTGATTGCGGAGGAACTGCCCCAGTTCGATCCCGCACGTATCGTCGCGCTTTCCGGGCCGAGCCACGCCGAGGAAGTGATCGTACGATCGCCGACGACGGTCGTCGTCGCCGCGCGCGACCGCGAGGCCGCCGAGGCGGCGCAGGACTGGCTGATCAATTCCGTATTTCGAGTCTATACGAATCCGGACGTCGTCGGCGTCGAGCTCGGCGGCGCACTGAAAAACATCATCGCCCTCGGCGCCGGTCTGTCCGACGGCCTCGGCTTCGGCGACAACGCAAAAGCGGCGCTTCTGACGAGAGGATTGGCCGAAATCGTCCGGCTCGGCCGCGAGCTGGGCGCAAGGCCGATGACGTTTTCGGGACTGGCGGGCGTCGGCGATCTCGTCGTCACCTGCACAAGCCGCCACAGCCGCAACTGGAAAGCCGGCTACCTGATCGGCCAGGGCCGGCCGCCCGAACGCGTGTTGGCGGAAATGAACATGGTCGTCGAAGGCGTGCGCGCTACGCGGGCGGCTTATGAATTGTCCGTGGAGCTCGGTGTTTCGATGCCGATTACGGCCGAGCTCTACCAGGTTCTTTTCGAAGGAAAGCCGCCTCGCGACGCCGTCGAATCGCTCATGCGGCGAAACCGCACGCACGAAATGGAAGAATTGACGCTCGGCTGACGGGTGTCCTACACCGTTTTCCTCCCGCCGACATACGATGTTTTGAGATTCGGCGCGAGGAGGACGACCATGAACTCGAAAGACATCTCCAAAGAAGTGCTCGACCGCGTCAACGCCAAGCTGAACAAGCCGATCACCGCCAAAGACGTCCAGAAGTTGGCCGGCGAAGTGACTCCGTCGACGATCCGCGACGAACGCGAACTTCGCCGGCTCATCCGGCAGATCGCCGACACGGTGAACGTCCAGGTGTCCGAAAAGACGGTGAACGAAATCGTCAAAGCCGTTCGAGCGAGCGGAGGAGCTTTGGAAAATTTGAGCCAGATGATCCGGATGCTTTTGGGAAAATCATGAGATATCGCCGGTCGATGCCCGTTCCCCGGACGAAGGGGAACGGGTTGATTTTTTTCGGACGAAGCGCGGCGGAAGTGGTATAATGAAGCGGAAACGAAAAGACTGGCGACGATCTGAAAGGCGTGAACGCGACATGACGCCGATGCAAAAAATGTGGGCTTCGCTCATCGCGATCGGCTTGATGCTGCTTTCGTCCCTGCTCATCACGTTCGCCCGGGCGAAAACGCGCGGCGTCGTCCGCTGGGCGCTGTCCGCGGCGGCGTTTCTCGCGCTGGGGCTGTCGGTACTGTACATGCTGGCGGCGCTGCTGTAACGCGGGGGGGTGAGTCGGCATGCGCGGATCCGCCGTTGCCCGTTGCGGGCGACGCCCGGCGACGATCGCGGCGACGACGATCGCGATACTTGCGACCGCTTTGTCCGGGTGCCTGTATCCCGGCGACCCGCAACGGGCGGAAAATCCCGCCGCCGTCCGGGAAGGCGTGGCCGCCGTCCAACGGGCCGTCGACGAATACCGGCGGGCAACCGGCGTGTTGCCGATCCGCAACCGGCCGGTGAATACGCCGATTTACGAGAAGTATCCGATCGATTTTTCGCGGCTCGTCGAGGGGGGGTTTCTCGGCGCGATCCCGAAGGTCGCGTTCGAAAAAGGCGGCAGAGCCGTTTTCGTGCTCGTCGACGTCGAGACCGCGCCGAAAGTGAAGCTGCTTGATCTGCCGACGCACGAGGCGGCCGTCCGCGTCCGTCAGGCGGTCGAAGCGCATTTGGCCGAAGGCCGGCCGTTGCCGGCGGGCGAGCAGGTCGCGCCGCAATTTTGGACGGTCGATTTCGCCGCGATGGGCATGCGGGAAGAACGGATCGTCAGCGTCTTTTCCGGCTTGCCACTGCGGTGGATCGTCCACGAATCCGGCGCCGTCGGCATCGATTACGCGGCGGACATCATGAGCCTTATCCAACGCCTCGGGTTGACGGACGCGGACATCCCCGGCGACCTTCGCGAATTGCTCGTGCGCGAATCGGATTTCGTGCCGGTCGACTCGTTTGCGTACCGGTGGATCGACCGGACGCCCGTGCCCGTGTTTCCGTAAGTCATATCCGCGGACACCCGCTCATATATTAGGTACCGGTCCGAAAGGAGGGGTGTCCGTTGGAAAAAGTCGACATTTTCAAAGACATCGCGGAGCGGACCGGGGGTGATATTTACCTGGGCGTCGTCGGCGCGGTCCGCACCGGGAAATCGACGTTCATCAAACGGTTCATGGAATCGGTCGTCGTGCCGAACATCCGCAACGAGGCGGATCGCGCGCGCGCGATCGACGAGCTGCCGCAAAGCGCGGCCGGCCGCACCATCATGACGACGGAGCCGAAGTTCGTGCCGAACAACGCCGTCCAGATCCAGGTGGCCGAAGGGCTGTCCGTCAACGTCCGGCTCGTCGACTGCGTCGGTTATGCGGTGGAAGGCGCAAAAGGATACGAGGACGAAAACGGACCGCGTATGGTGCACACCCCGTGGTTCGACGAGCCGATTCCGTTCCAGGAAGCGGCGGAAATCGGCACGCGCAAAGTCATCCAGGAGCATTCGACGCTCGGCGTCATCGTGACAACGGACGGGACGGTGACGGACATTCCGCGGGAATCCTACGTCGATGCGGAGGAACGCGTCGTCGCCGAACTGAAGGAAGTCGGCAAACCGTTCGTCATGATCGTCAACTCGGCGCGGCCCGAACACCCCGATACCCAGGCGTTGCGCGCGGAACTGGAGGCCAAATACGACATACCCGTCATGGCGATGAGCGTCGCCACGGCGGGTGAACGTGAAATTCTCGCCGTCATGCGGGAAGTGCTGTATGAATTCCCCGTTCACGAAGTCAACGTCAACCTGCCCAGCTGGGTGATGGTGCTCGACGAACGGCACTGGCTCCGGTCGCAGTTCGAAAACGCCGTCCGCGAAACCGTGCGCGACATCCGCAGGCTGCGCGACGTCGACCGCGTCGTCCGTGCGTTCGGCGAGTATGATTTTGTCGAACGGGCAGCGCTGGCCGGCATGAACATGGGCCAGGGCGTCGCGGAAATCGACCTGCACGCGCCGGACGAGTTGTACGACAAGGTGCTGATGGAAATCGTCGGCGTCGAAATCCGCGGCCGAGACCATCTCTTGCAGCTGATGCAGGAGCTGACGCGCGCCAAGCGCGAATACGAGCGCGTCGAGGAAGCGCTGGAGATGGTCAAGACGACGGGTTACGGCATCGCGCCGCCTTCGCTGTCGGACATGCGTCTCGACGAGCCGGAGCTGATCCGGCAAGGGTCGCGCTTCGGCGTCCGGCTGAAGGCGACCGCCCCGTCGATTCACATGATTCGGGTCGATGTCGAAGCCGAGTTCGCGCCGATCATCGGCACGGAAAAGCAAAGCGAGGAGCTCGTCCGGTATTTGATGCAGGATTTCGAGGAAAATCCGCTCAAAATCTGGGAATCCGACATCTTCGGGCGGTCGCTGCATTCGATCGTGCGCGAGGGCATCCAGGGCAAACTGGCGATGATGCCGGACAGCGCTCGCTACAAACTGCAGGAGACGCTCGGCCGCATCATCAACGAGGGATCGGGCGGCCTGATCGCGATCATTTTGTAAAGTTGCAAACCGGGGCCGGGAGACGACAAGTCGCGCTGCGGGAGGAAAATGTCCCGCAGTTTTTGTTTTTCCCTTGAAATTGCGCCGCGTGTGTATTACTATTAGCTTGTTCGCATTTCCCGTTTTCAGGGAGGTGAAAAAGCGATGAACAAATCCGATCTTGTCGCAAAAGTGGCGGAGCTGGCCGAATTGTCGAAAAAAGACGCGGCGAAGGCGGTCGAGGCCGTTTTTGACGCGATCACAGAAGCGCTGCAGAACGGGGAAAAGGTTCAGCTTGTCGGTTTCGGCAATTTCGAGGTGCGCGAGCGCCAGGCCCGCAAAGGCCGCAATCCCCAAACCGGCGAAGAAATCGAGATCGCCGCGAGCAAAGTGCCGGTTTTCCGGCCGGGCAAAACGCTGCGGGACGTCATCAAGTGAACGGCGGGTTTTCGTCGTGCATCGCTGTCTACATATGCTTTTCTTTTGGAGAAGGGTTCGAAGAACCGCGCGCGTACCGCGCGGTTTTTGATTTGAGCCAAGCGTTGCAGGCGTCGCGAAGGCAGAAGAAGACCGCGTCCGGTATGCACCGGACGCGGTCCGTTGCGGCAAGTCGGAGTAACAGGATTTGAACCTGCGACCTCACCCACCCCAAGGGTGCGCGCTACCGGGCTGCGCTATACCCCGACGTCGGCGGCCGCCGTTCGGCGATCCACCGGCAGTACCGCAATCAGCATATTACCCGATTTTCGGCGCGGTGTCAACCGTCGGAGCCCTTGGATCCGCCGCTTCCGGACGACGGAGCGTTTTCCGGCACGGCGACGACTTCGTAACCGTGCGGGACGTAGGTCGTCGCTTTGGCGTGGACGACCACCTGCGCATAAAAGCGACCGGGGTCCGGCGTCGCCAGGCGGTAACGGACGACGGCTTTCCGCTCTTGCGGAAACTCGACGGCCGTGATGAAGACGGCGTAGCCGGGGTTCGGTTTCAGTCCCCAGTCGAGCGTCACGCGGTCGACTTCGGGATGGATGTTTTCGACCACGACGCGGACGTCGCGCCGATCGGCGTCGTCGGCGGCCGGGTCGTCCGAAACCGGGCGGTTGGTGCGGACGAATTCGCGCGCGCGGTACAGCCAGACGGCGGCTTCCGCCCTCGTGACCGTTTCTTTCGGCCGGAAGCGGTTTTGGGCGTCGAGTTCGGCGATTTTCCAGACGAGCAGCGCCTGAACGGCGTCCACGGCTTCGGGATCGACCATGTTTTCATCGGCGAAGGACAGGTAAATCATGATGCGCGCGAACGGGCCTTTTTTGTCGACGGCGGCGGCCAGAAGCCGCGCGAACTGCTCGCGCGTCGTCGGCGCGTCGACGGCCAGGCCGGGATCGACGGGCAGGCCGAAGTGTGCCGCGGTGTTGAGGACGTCGGCGTACCACGGCTTTGACCCGTCGGTTGCGTCGGAATCAGTTGTGCCGGCGGGTTGCCGCAAGTCGAGCCCCTTGAGCACCAGCGCGACGCTTTGGGCGACCGTAAGCGGCGCGTTCGGATCGAAGCGGTCGCCGCCGACGCCGGACAGGACGCCTTCGTTTTTTAACGCCAAGATTTCTTTTTCGCCGGCGACGCCGCTGATATCGGTAAACGCCGATGCGGTGGCGGCCGCCGACAAAAGTCCCGCCGTCGCGGCGACAAGGGCCAGGCGGCGGACGATCGTGGTTCGTACCATTCGTTTTCCACCTCCGTTGTCCTAGACGAGGTGAGTACCGGAAAAGTTGCGTGTATCCAGGATGTTCAAAAGGGGGCGAAATCATGACGGTCAGACCGGAAGCCGTCGTTCTCGCTGGCGGCCGCAGTTCGAGAATGAAGGCGGACAAGGCGCTTCTGGACGTCGGCGGAACATCGCTGCTTGCGGCCGTCTGCGGACGGCTGAACGCATGCTGCGTGCGGACGACGGTCGTCGTCGCGGACGAACGCCAGCACGTCTACGCTTCGGTGTTGGCGGCTTTCGGGGACCGCGTGCGCGTCGTCGGCGACGTTTATCCGGGGGCGGGGCCGCTAGCCGGCGTTCACGCCGGTCTGAAGGCCGCGGATGCGGAATGGGTATTCGTCGTTGCGTGCGACATGCCGGTGTTTTCCGCCTCTTTGTTTGAAAAACTGTGCGGGCATGCGGCCGGAGCGCCGGAGACGGCGGACGCGGTCGTCTGCGGCGGGCAGCCGTTTTTCGCGCTGTATCGCCGGCGTTGTTATCGTGAGGCGGAGCGGCTGCTCGAATGCGGGGAACGGCGGATGTCAGCCTGGCTCGAAGCGCTGCGGACGATCGTCGTCGACGCTTCGGACGAGGAAAAGGCGTGTTTTCTCAACCTGAACACGCCGGAGGATTACGCAGCGTTTCGGGCGCGGGTGAAAACGATCGGTGGTTGTGGGGACGGTGTGCCGCCGAAGGTAGAATGACGGCGCTCGTTTTCAGGGATTTTCGAAGCGGGCGGCGTTCTCCTGCAGGGCGTCGGTCGGACGACACGGATTGTTCAAAAAGTTGCGGCGGTTTCGTGAAAGTCGAGTAAAGATGCTTGTGAATTTATTCACTTTGGATGTAGAATGAAAGTGAAAAAAAGAACAACCTCTCGACAAGGGGATGAGGACCATGTTGATGACATGGTGGAGAAACGATTACCGGGCCGCAATCGTGGCCGCCTTACTTCGCATTTATCTCGGCTGGCTCTGGCTGGAGGCGGGCTGGCATAAAATCGCGGGCAGCGAGCCGTTCGACGCAACGGGGTTCATCAAACGGGCGATCGACAATCCGGTGACCGACCGGGCGACCGG
Organism: Candidatus Reconcilbacillus cellulovorans; assembly: GCA_002507565.1. GTDB lineage: Bacteria > Bacillota > Bacilli > Paenibacillales > Reconciliibacillaceae > Reconciliibacillus > Reconciliibacillus cellulovorans. The sequence goes on along the minus strand of MOXJ01000016.1, from coordinate 47,634 downwards.
CGAAATCATCTATCCGACGTACACCGCATTTCTGAAACATATCGCGCTGCCGAACGTCGACCTGATCAACATTCTCGTTCCGTACGGGGAAGTGCTCGTCGGCATCGGGCTCATCGTCGGCGGGCTGACGACGGCGGCGGCGTTTTTCGGGCTGCTGATGAACTTCATGTTCCTGTTCGCCGGCACGGTATCGACCAACCCGTGGTTCGTGCTGATCGGCGCGCTGGTGCTCGTCGCGGGCGCCAACGCGGGGCGCTACGGACTCGACCGGTATTTGCGCAAGCTGTACGCGAAATGGCGCGCGGGTGCAGGTCGTCCCGGCGGCGTCGCAAACGGAGACGGGGTTCGGGAGCGGACCGTCGGGTAAGGATATGTCGGTCGGGTGACGGCGTGTCGGCCGGGTGCGGCGTGTCGGCCGGGTGACGCTGTATCGGTAAGGTGACGGCAGAGGCTGATGGGAAAATGGTCGGACCCGGGAAAAGCCGCCCAAACGGGGCGGTTTTTCTCGTGGGCTCGGTGGGGGTGAGGGTTAGGTGGGTGGGGTCGGCAGGCTGGTCGTTGGGTTTGGTGCGGTGAAGGAGCCGAAAATTTTTCCGGTTGGGCCGGGCGTTCAGGAGGAAAACGGCTGTTGTCTGTCGAAAGAAATGGTGTGGAAGGGTGTGGTATTGTATTCCAATGTCGTGCTTTCGAATGAGGGTTTTGCGGCGTTGGGCGTGCTGTTGTTTTGGTTGTTGTCGTCGATCCCCGGGGGTTTGTGTCGTGTGAGCGATCGACGACATGCGGGAGGAGCGGCGAGAATGCCGGTCGGAACAGCATTTTCGCTGGGGTTTTGACCCGTGCAAGAGGGGACGGAAACATAATAATGCAAATATTCAATATCACCCGTTCCTTCAATGTTTTGACCCGTGCAAGAGGGGACGGAAACCCCTGCTCCAGGCACAGGTCTGCCAGAAGTGTTGCGGTTTTGACCCGTGCAAGAGGGGACGGAAACCCCTGCTCCAGGCACAGGTCTGCCAGAAGTGTTGCGGTTTTGACCCGTGCAAGAGGGGACGGAAACAGTCCTTTCCGAACAACAGCCACAGGAAAGCGTCGAAGTTTTGACCCGTGCAAGAGGGGACGGAAACAATCCGTCCGAAAGTTCGCCCGACGAAGTTTCGCTAGTTTTGACCCGTGCAAGAGGGGACGGAAACGTCCCGGGCTGCGGATCCGGCAGCCCTTCGACTTCGCGTTTTGACCCGTGCAAGAGGGGACGGAAACCGGGATCTTCTCCGCTCAGAATTTCCCGAAGAAGACGGTTTTGACCCGTGCAAGAGGGGACGGAAACTCGCGAGCAAATCACGAATGAGCGTATCCGCCTCATCGGTTTTGACCCGTGCAAGAGGGGACGCAATCACTGGCCAGCAGCGGGTTTGCAGGATGTCCTTGTTTTGATTCGCACGAGAGTGGGAAAAAATTTTTCTTCATTGCAATGTTTTCCCAGACTCTCCCCCGCAACCTGCTTTCCACCCGCTTAAAAACAACCTTTGATAAGCCCGCCCAAGTCGTGTACAATGGAAATGATTTTCCGCTAGCCACGCATTGTGCTTTCGCTTCGGCGCCGATTGGATCGAAAGAGCGGTCGCCTCCGCGGTCAGGCCGACGGCGATCGCGTGCACGCTGCTGATGTGCAGTCGTTTTGCCGAGGAGGAATCATTTTCTTGAAATGGCTTGAACTTGCGATTCGAACTTCCGAAGAAGCCGCCGAGGCGGTCGTACACTGGCTAGGCGAACGCGGAGCCGCCGGTGTGGCGGAAGAATCCGCATCGTTGTATCGCAAACGTAACGCAACGGCAGGTGAGTGGGCGGAGCGGGAACTTCCGGCCGACCTGTGGGAAGGCGAATCGGTAATCCGCGCCTATTTTCCAGAACATGCGGAGGGACAGACGGCGGAGGCTCTCGTTGCGGACGTGCGCGATTTTCTTCAGAGGCTTCCGACTGAAACGGGGCTCGACGCGGGCGCGGCTTCGGTGTCGGCAAGGATAGTCGATGAGGAAGATTGGGCGGAGGCGTGGAAACGGTATTTCCGTCCGGTGCGGGTATCGGAGCGGCTGACGGTGAAACCGACTTGGGAAACATACTCCTCTGAGCCCGGCGAGATCGTGATTGAGCTCGATCCCGGCATGGCGTTCGGCACGGGGACGCACGCGACGACGCAGCTGTGTTTGCGGGCAATGGAGCGGCGGGTCGTTCCCGGCGATCATGTCATCGACGTCGGCACCGGTTCGGGCGTGCTGGCCGTGGCGGCGGCGAAACTCGGCGCGGCGCGGGTGCTGGCCCTTGACTGCGATCCGGTCGCGACGGCGAGCGCGGCGGCCAACGTGCGCCTGAACGGGCTGGACGGCCGTGTGTTCGTTCTGGAAAGCGATCTCTTATCTATCATCGAAGGGGGCGAAGATGCCGATCGGCTGCCGGTAAAACCGCCCGTACAAGGCATCGTCGCCAACCTGCTGGCGGAGCTGGTCGTGCGGCTGGCCCCGCAGGCATACCGGGCGCTTGCGGGAGGCGGATATTTCATCGCGTCGGGCGTCATCGCCGCGAAGGCGGACGAGACGGCGGCCGCGCTGGAGCGCGTCGGGTTCCGCCTGGTGCAGTCGGAAGAATTGGACGGATGGGTCGCGCTCGTCACGGAAAAGCCTGTTGCGGAAAAACGGGGAACGTCCGCGCCCGCGACGCAGGCCGGCCGACAGAATGCGGCGCCGTCATAAGCACGAGTCGAGGCGACAGGCAACAGAAGGAATATTTTTTATAGATAATGGCCGGGATCCTTCCCGGCCGTCCGCAAGTGGAGGGGAACCGGACGTATGGATTACATCAGCCGCTGGCTGCCGTTTCCGTTCGAGCATTTGCCGTTCGTGTTGCTCGTCTTCGCGATCGCGTTCACGCTGCACGAGTTCGCTCATGCGTACCTGGCCTACCGGTTCGGCGACGACACGGCTTACCGGCAGGGACGGGTGACGCTCAACCCGCTGGCGCATTTCGACGTGCTGGGCACGATCCTCTTGTTGATCGCCGGGTTCGGCTGGGCGAAGCCGGTGCCCGTCATGCGCTCGAAGTTCCGGTATCCGCGGCTGATGGGCGTCGTCGTGTCGGCGGCCGGTCCGCTCAGCAACCTCCTCTTGGCGTTCGTCGGCGTCGCGGCGGAGACGGTGTTGCTGTCGACCGCAGCGCTGGAGCAGGCGCCGAGGCTGGCGCAGGCGGCGGTCCATACGTTTTTGATGTATTTCATTGGTTTGAATGGTTTTTTGTTTTTCTTCAACCTTCTTCCTTTTCCACCGCTTGACGGATACCGCATCGTCGAGGACGTCGTGCCGCGCCATGTGCGGGCGCGCCTGTCGCAATACGAACAATGGGGCGTGTTCGTTTTTCTTCTGCTCGTGTTCATTCCGCCGCTCAACCGGCTGGTGATTGGCCGGCTTTTCGACTGGAACACGGAGGTTATCGACTGGTTCCGCTCGCTGATGTCGGTTTGGCAGGGTTGACGAAAAACGTTTCGAGCACGGTCCAGATGCCGTCTTCGCGCCGGACGAGCCGGACGGCGCCCGCGTCGCGGCCGTCGCGTCCAACGAACCAAACGGTTGCCGTGCCGTCGGCGTTCTCTTCCAGGACCGGTTCGCCGGGCGGTTCGTCGATGCTATGTTTCAGACCGGCGACGATCGCGACGGAGACGGGATCGCCGAGCCACGGCTGATGGCCGCCGAGCCTCCAGGCCAGGTTTTCCGGCTCGAAGGCGCCGTCGGCGATGCGCCATCCCGCCGATGTTTCCGTCATTGTGAAAAAACCGAATTTGTAAAACACGCCGAACCGCGGCGGATCGCCGACGGCTTCTACCGTCCGGATTTCGACGAAAAAGCGGGGGTGTCCGTCCTGCGCGCCGGCAGGCAACAGTCGAAGCAGCTCCAGTCCGGCATACCCTTCCCACGAAGAGATGAACTGTTCGAGGCTGTGGCTGTTTTGCCAGGACGTCGTCCAGTATTCGTAGGCGGCGGTATAGGGCGACGTCCCCATGCCGACGGTTCCGCCGGCTGCGCCCGCCTGTTCCGGCCGCAGGTTGGAAGCGACGCTCAGTGTCCGGAAGTAAGCCCGCAAGATCGCTTCGGGCGTTGCGGATGCAGGTGCGTCGACGTTTGGATCGCGGCCGGCCTGCTGCGGGGGATCCCACGGGAAAACGGGCGGAGAAACCGGCGGAAAGACCGTCGGTGGATCGTACGGCTTCCGGTTGGTGACGAAGACCGTCCGGGTAGAAGCATCCCACCGCACTTCAGCGCCGAGCGCCTCGGCGAGCGCCCGGACGGGGGCGAGGACCCTGCCGTTTTCCAGCCGCGCGGGGACGTCGTTGATCGTTTCGCGGCCGTCGACGACGATGCGGATCGGCGACGTCGTCAGGGCCGACAGGGCAGACGCCGCGCGGGTCGCTTCCGGAGCCGTCGCGACCGCGACGGCCGCTATGCAGGCCAGCGCCCGGCCGAACGCCTTGAACGTCCTGGCGCGGGCGGTGGTCGATTTGTGCAGGTGCATGCCGCATTCCTCCGTTTTCGTGTCTTTTACGTGTTCACCGGATCAGACGAGCGGCGATGGAAGAAAGTTCGGTCGCTCCGTTCGGATCGGCCGGGATCGGGCCGGAAAACTCGAAATCGCGGATTTCCGAGTACGGTCCGTCGGGCCCCTCTTGTGTGTCGTTTTGCATCGGACCGGGTAGCTTTTCGCCTGGCGACGTTGTATGATAAAGTTATGTGCCCCATGCAGAAATACTTTGTCGACCGTACGGCGTTCGGCGACCGCCTCGTGACGGTGACGGGCGACGACGCGCGGCACATCTGCGTCGTCATGCGGCTCAAGCCGGGCGACCGCATCGTCGTCAGCGACGGCGGAGGGCGCGAGGCGATCGCGGAGCTGACGGCCGTGCGTCCGGATTGCGTCGAAGCCGTCGTCGTCGAACGGCTGCGCGCGGACGCCGAGCCGAAGGTCGACGTCTGGATCGCGCAAAGTTTGCCGAAAGGCGACAAGTTCGAGACCGTCCTGCAAAAAGGCACGGAGATCGGGGCGGGGCGTTTTTTGCCGTTTCGGTCCGAACGCACGGTCGTGCGGTATGAAGCCGAGGCGGCGGCGCGCAAGCTCGACCGGTGGCGGAAAATCGTCAAGGAAGCGGCCGAACAGGCCGGCCGCAACCGCGTGCCGCCGGTCGATCCGCCGATGTCGTGGGACGAACTGCTCGCGCGCGTCGCGCAGGTCGGACGCGCGTGGCTTTTGCATACGGGATCCGAATGTATGCCGCTTCGAGAAGCGTTCCGACGCGGACGGGCGGGGGACGGTCCGACCGGGCGAGCCGGTTTTCCGTCGCCGGTGATGCTGATCGTCGGGCCGGAGGGCGGTTTTTCCGACCGAGAGGCGGAGCAGGCCGTTCGTGCAGGCGCGCTTCCGGTGTCGCTCGGACGCCGCGTGTTGCGGACGGAAACCGCTGCGATGGTCGCGCTGGCGTGTCTTATGTATGAAATCGGGGAGATGGGGGGTGAGCCCGATGCCGAAGGTGGCGTTTTATACGCTGGGATGCAAGGTGAACTTCTATGATACGGAGGCGATCTGGCAGCTGTTCCGCCAGGCCGGTTACGAACAGGTCGACTTCGACGGCGAGATCGCGGACGTCTATGTCATCAACACGTGCACGGTGACGAACACCGGCGACAAGAAAAGCCGCCAGATCATCCGGCGCGCCGTGCGCAAAAATCCCGAGGCGGTCGTCTGCGTGACCGGTTGCTACGCCCAGACCGCGCCGGCGGAAGTGGCGGCGATCGAGGGGGTCGACCTCGTCATCGGGACGCACGACCGCAGCCGGATCGTCGAATACGTCGAGCAAATCCGCCGCACCCGCGAACCGGTCAACGCGGTCCGCAACATCATGAAATTGCGTGAATTCGAAGAGCTGGACGTTCCGGAGTTTTCCGGAAGAACGAGAGCTTATCTGAAAATACAAGATGGATGCAACAACTTTTGTACGTTTTGCATCATTCCCTGGGCGCGCGGCCTGTCGCGCAGCCGCCGGCCGGAAAACGTGCTCGCCCAGGCGAGACGGCTGGTCGAGGCCGGTTACCGCGAAATCGTGCTGACCGGCATTCATACCGGCGGATACGGCGAAGATCTCGACGGATACGGCCTGGCCGATCTCGTGCGGGATCTCGTCCAGATCGACGGTTTGCGCCGGCTGCGCATCAGTTCGATCGAGGCGAGCCAGGTCGACGACCGGCTGCTCGAGGCGATCGCGACGTCGGACAAACTGTGCCGCCATCTGCACATTCCGCTCCAGGCCGGCGACGACGAGATTTTGCGCCGGATGCGCAGGAAATACACGACGGAAGAGTACGCGCGCAGGCTGGAGCGCATCCGGCGGGCGATTCCCGACGTTGCGGTGACGACGGACGTCATCGCCGGTTTTCCGGGCGAAACCGAGGAACGGTTCGAAAACGGCCTGGCGTTCATCGAGTCGATGGCCTTCGCGGGCATGCACGTTTTTCCGTATTCGAAGCGGACGGGAACACCGGCCGCCCGCATGCCGGACCAGGTCGACGAGGAAACGAAGCACGCGCGCGTGCGCAGGTTGATCGCGCTGTCGGACCGGATGCGGTTCGATTACGCGCGCCGGTTCGTCGGCAGGGTGTTGGACGTCATCGCCGAGCGCGGTTCGGCGGATGCAGGAAAACCCGGCGTGTTGTCCGGGTATTCGGACAATTATTTACCGGTGGCGTTCGAAGGGCCGGACGAGTGGATCGGCCGGGTTTGCCGCGTTCGGGTGACGGCGGTCGGTGCGGACGAATGCCGGGGCGAATGCGTCGGCGTCGAGGACGAGTCTTCGGCGAAGGCGACGGCCGGTTCGGGCGAGCCGTTCGCTCCGGTGTCGGCCGCTATGGCCGGTGCATGAGTCGGACGCGGGGAAAGGGGATGGCCGGGCTTGGAACGTGAAGTGGCGGCCGGCGGCGTCGTGTTCCGCCGGGAAAACGGCCTGATGCGCCTGCTTCTGATTCGCGACCGGTTCGGGCGGATGACGCTGCCGAAGGGCCGGCAGGAACCGGGAGAGACGCTGGAGCAAACGGCGCTGCGGGAGATCGAGGAAGAGACGGGCATTTCAGGCCGTATCGCCGGATTTCTGGAGACGGTCCGCTACGGGTATGTGCGGGCGGACGGGATGCCGGTCGACAAGGAGGCGCATTATTTTCTCGTCGAGGCGGTCGCGGGTTCGCTTCGCGCCCGGGAGGGGGAAATCGCAGGCGCGGCGTGGCATCCGCCCGATGAGGCGTGGCGCCTGCAGCGGGAACAGGGGTATCCGAACAACGACGCGGTTCTGCGCAAGGCGCTGGAGGTGCTCGGAGCGGATTCCGCGGCCGGCGACTGCGCGCCCGACGCCCGCCGTTTGGCAAGCATGATCGACCATACGCTGCTTCGGCCCGAGGCGACGGCCGACGACATCCGCCGGCTGTGCGACGAGGCGAAGGAGTACGGTTTCTGCGCGGTGTGTGTGCAGCCGCGGTGGGTGGCGCTCTGCCGCGAACTGCTGGAAGGCTCCGGCGTGAAGGTGGCGACAGTGTGCGGTTTTCCGCACGGCGCCTCGCTGAGCGAGGTCAAAGTGTTCGAGGCTTCGTGCGCGGCCGACGACGGCGCGGACGAAATCGACATGGTCATCAGCCTCGGTTCGCTCCGCCAGGGGCGCGACGACGAGGTCGAGGCGGACATCCGCCGCGTCGTCGAGGCGACGGCCGGACGCGCGATCGTCAAGGCGATTCTGGAAACAGCGCTTTTGACCGACGAAGAAAAGCGCCGCGCCTGTCGGGCGGCGGAACAGGCGGGGGCGGCATTCGTCAAAACGTCGACCGGCTTCGGCCCCGGCGGCGCGACGGCGCGCGACGTGCGGTTGCTGCGCGCCAGCGTATCGCCGCATGTCGGCGTCAAGGCGTCGGGCGGCATCCGGACGGCGGAAGCGGCGCTGGCCATGATTGAGGCGGGAGCGACGCGCATCGGCACGAGTTCCGGCGTCGCGATCGTCCGACAGTTGCTCGAACGATCCGGCTGACGCCAAGGGGATCGGCATGCGCCGCGACCGCCGGATTTCGGCATTTACGGCCGATCGTCCGGCCGCATCTTGCGTACGGCGGGCAAATAGCAGACGGGCAGCGCGACGAGCGAGCAGACGACGTTGAAAATCGTCTGGGCGTGGGCGATCCGCACGGCGGGGTCGTCGGCCAGCAGCGCGGTCCATTGCGCCAGCTGTCCGATGAACGGATAAAACAATATAGTGCCCGCGACGTTCAACCAGACGTGCGTCCAGGCGACGAACCGGCTGGCGCGCGATCCGCCGAACGCGGCGAGCAGCGCGGTCGAACACGTGCCGATGTTGGCGCCGAGCGTCACGGCGATGCCGAGCGGCACATCAATCGCGCCGCCTTCGGCCAGCCCCATCGCCAGCCCGATGACGGCCGCGCTGGATTGCACGACGGCGGTGAGCGCCGCTCCGGCGACGACGCCGAGCAGCGCACTTTGCGAGGCCAGCTCGACGAACGATTGAAACAGCGCGCCGGATTCGAGCGCCGGCACGATCGACGTCATCAGGTTCATGCCGTACAAAATCGCCGCGAACCCGACGAGAGCCAACGCAGCGAATCCGGCCGACCGCACGCGCCGGTACGCCGCGCGGCCGAGGCGCGTCTGCGCCGCCGCTATCGACGCCGCCCAGAGTGCGGCGCCGGCAACCAACAGCGGTGCGGCGAAGCGGTCGGGGCTTATGCCGATCAGTTCGGTGGTCAGACATGTGCCGACATTGGCGCCGAGAATGACGCCGAGCGTTTGCGGAAAACGCAGGACGCCCGCATTGACGAGCCCGACGGTCATGACGGTGACCGCCGTCGACGACTGAACGGCGGCGGTGAGGACCGTCCCGCTGACAAGCCCGCGTAGCGGCGTTTTCGTAAACGTTTCGAGCGCGCGGGACAGCCATCCTCCCGCCCAACGGTGCAGGGCGAACTCCATGACCCTCAGGCCGGCCAGAAACAGCGTCATTCCCGCCGCCAGCGGCACGAACACGGCGGCACCCATTGCACGATTCCCCGGTTGCACGCGAGTTTTTCATCGTTCCGTACATGTATATGAAGACAAGGCCGACGTACATGCGGCGACGGAGGGCGACTTTTTTGACGGACATAACGGCGGACGTCGTATTGCGCCGCGATCGGAAAAAACGGCTCGAACAGGGTCATCCTTGGGTGTTCCGGACGGAAATCGACCGCATTGAAGGCGATCCGGCGCCGGGAGCGCTCGTGCGCATTCGGTCGCATACGGGGCACGTGCTCGGCGTCGGTTACTACAACCCGCGTTCGCAGATTACGGTGCGCGTGTTGTCGTACGGAGAGCTCGAACGGGCGGATGCGGCGTTTTTCGCGGAACGTTTCCGCAGGTGTCTGGATTATCGCCGGCGGTTTTTGCCGGAAGTCCGGTCGTGTCGGCTCGTTTACGGCGAGGCGGATTTTTTGCCCGGCCTGATCGTCGACCGGTTTGGCGATGTCCTGGTTGTACAGCTGCTTTCGCTCGGCATGGACGTTCGCAGGGATGAGATCGTCGCGGCGCTCGTCGATGTATTCTGCCCGCGCGGCATTTACGAGCGCAGCGACGCGCCAGTTCGGGAGCTTGAAGGGTTGCCGCTGCGGAAAGGTCCCCTGTGGGGCGACTGTCCGCGTTTCGTTGAAATTGAGGAAAACGGGCTTCGCCTCCTCGTCGACATTGCGGAGGGACAAAAAACCGGCTACTTTTTCGACCAGAGGGAAAACCGAACGCTGCTTCGGCCGATCGTCGCCGGCGCGGATGTGCTCGACTGTTTCGCCTACACGGGGGCATTTACGCTGAGCGCCTGCAAGTACGGCGCGCGGCGAGTCGTCTGTCTCGACGTTTCCGAACAGGCGATCGAGCTGGCGCGCGAAAACGTCCGACTGAACGGTTTTACCGACCGCGTCGAATTCGTCGTCGCTAACGCGTTCGATTTTCTGCGGGCGCGCGTTCGCGAATTTCGTGCGGCTCAGGCGGGCGTCCCGTCGTCGGGAGGCCGTAGGCCGCAGGAGCTGCAATGGGATGTTGTCGTACTTGACCCTCCGGCGTTCGCCAAGTCGCGCGAATCGGTAGATAGCGCGCTTCGCGGGTACAAGGACATTCACTTGAACGCACTGAAGCTTGTCCGCGACGGCGGTTATCTCGTGACGTCGAGCTGTTCGTTTCACGTGCGGCCGGACATGTTTCTCGACATGGCGCTGTCGGCGGCCGTCGACGCGCGTAAGTTGTTGCGCACCGTCGAATTCCGCGGGGCGGGCAAGGATCATCCGCGCATTTTGGGTGTGGAGGAAGGCGATTACCTGAAGTTCGCGATTTTTGAAGTGCGCGGGCGATAATGGCGGATTCGACGTCGTGAAACGAGGGGAAACGGCCGATGGGCGTGCGGTTTGTGCTGGGAAGAGCGGGAAGCGGCAAAACGGCGTTCTGTCTCGACGAAATCCGCGGGCGGTTGCTGAAGCAGCCCGACGGCCCGCCGCTGTTTCTGGTCGTGCCCGAGCAGGCGAGCTTCGAGGCGGAGCGGGCGATCGTATCGACGCCCGGACTCGGCGGCTCAATCCGCGCGCAGGTGCTCGGTTTTCGCCGGCTCGCCTGGCGGATTCTTCAGGAGACGGGCGGCGTCGCGCGCGTCCGCATCGATGAGACGGGGAAAGTCATGTTGATCGACCATTTCATCCAGGAGATGGGCGATACCCTGTACGCTCTGCGCGCCTGCGCCGAACAGCCGGGGTATTTGGCCGAGCTGGCGGAGTTGTTTTCCGAGTTCCGGCGGTACGGCGCAACGGCGGACAGGCTTGCCTTCCACCTGGAGCGGTGCGGTTTGGCGGACGGGCGGCTGCTGGAGACGCTCCGCGTATATGAAGCGTATGAGCGCCATCTGGCAGAGGGCGGATATGCCGACGTCGAAGACGATTTGCGGCTGGCGGCCGCCGGGTTGCAAGAGACGGCCTGGGCCCGCGAGGCTGAGGTGTGGGTGGACGGTTTTACGCGTTTTACGCCGCCGGAGACGGCGCTGCTCGTCGAATTGATGCGCCGTTGCCGCCGGGTGACCGTCACGCTGTGCGCGCCGGAGGATCGCCCGGCGGACGCCGAGCCGGACGCGCTGGAATTGTTTGCGCCGCCGTTACGGACGCTCGTCCGGCTGAAGCGGTTGATCGCGGAAGCAGGTGTCGCGCTTGAGCCGCCGGTCGTGCTGGGCGATCCTGCCGAACGTCGGTTCCGGAACAGCCCGATGTTGGCTGAGCTGGAGCGGCTTTTTGAATATCGGCATACGGCGGCGCGGCGCGCGTCGAGCAGGGACGGGCACGGTTCCGCAGTGCAGGCCGGTGGAAACGGCAGGCCGGCCGGGGACGGCGTTTTGCTGATCGAGGCGTCCGATCCGCGCGAAGAAGCGGAAGCAGTTGCGCGGGAAATCGTCCGCCTCGCGCGCGACGAGGGGTACCGATACCGCGACATGGCGGTGCTGGTGCGCCGCATCGACGATTATGCCGACTGGTTGCGCCGGCAGTTCGAAGCGTGGGACATTCCGTTTTTCCTCGACGACAAGCCCTCGGTCGCTTCTCATCCGCTGGCGGAATTCGTCCGCTCGGCGCTCGACGTCGTGTTGCGGAACTGGCCGTACGAGGCGGTGTTTCGGTGCGTCAAGACCGGGTTTCTGACGCCGCCGGACGCGGAAGCGGCGGACGAAGCCGGCGTCGCGGCCAGCGACACCGAAGCCGGCGCGGATCGCCGGTGGCGCGTACAGAACGCATTCGACCGCCTCGAGAACTACGTGCTGGAAAGCGGCATGCGCGGCAGCCGCTGGACCGACGGCGAGCCGTGGCGGCTCGATCTTGCGGACGGCGCGGACGACGAAAGACGCCGTGAAGAAGAGGCGGTGCTGAACGAATGCCGGCAATGGGTCGCGACCCCGTTGGCGACGTTCGCAAACCGTTTGCGCCGCGGTTCGACCGCGCGGCAGATGGCCGAGGCGCTGTTCAGCCTGCTGGAAGACGTCCGGGCGGTCGACCGACTGGAGCGGTGGGCCGCACGGGACATCCGCGACGGGCGACCCGAGGCGGCGCGCAGGCACGAGCAGGTGTGGGACCGTCTGATCGGCCTGCTCGACCAGCTCGTCGAGATATTCGGCGATCGGCCGATGTCGGCAGAACGGTTCACACGGCTCGTCGAAGCCGGTCTTGCCCAGCAGAAATTCGCGCTTGTGCCGCCGTCGGTCGACCAGGTGCTCGTCGTCGATCCGGACCGCGGCCGGCCGGAGGGCGTGCGCGTCTGTTTCATCGTCGGCGCCGTCGACGGCGTCTGGCCGGGGAAACGGCGCGGTGGCCCGGGGCTTTTGTCGGAAGGGGAACGAAACCGGCTGGCGGCGTCCGGCCTTGAACTCGCCGACGACGACCGGCAATGGCTGCTGGACGAGCCGTTTCGCTTGTATGCGGCGCTCGCGTTACCGTCGGAGCGGCTGGTCGTGTCCTGGCCGCGAGCGGACGCGGAGGGCCGGGCGACGGCGCCGGCGGATTTCGTGCGGCATTTGCGCAATTTGTTTCCCGGGTTGCGCGAGATGAAGGCGGCCGGGACGGACGCCGACGGCGGCGGGGCGGACGCAGGGATTCCGGAAGACGACTGGGTGCGGCGCATCGCGCATCCTTCCCAGGCGTTGGCGATGACGGTCGCTGCGCTTCGGCGGTGGACGGAAGGCGCGGACGTCGCCGCCGTCTGCTGGAACGCCTACAACTGGTTTTGCGCGCATCCGGCATGGCGGCTGCCGCTCGAAAGACTGGTGCGGGCTCTGACGTACGACAACCGCGAAGAGCCGCTCGACGGCGAGCTGTGCCGGGAACTGTTCGGAAACCGCCTGACGCTCGGCGTGTCGAGGCTGGAGCGGTACGCGGCCTGTCCGTTCGCCTATTTCGCCGAATACGTGCTCCGGCTTCGGCCGCGCCGATTGTTCCGGCTGGAGGCGCCGGACGTGGGAAAAATTTTTCATGCGGCCCTGCAGGAGGCGATCGGTCGTGTCGGCCGCGACGGCGGCGATTGGGCGGCCGTCGCCGGCGAGGAGATGGCGCTGGCCGCCGATGAGGCGATCCGGCGGCGGATGCCCGGCATTCGTTACGACCTGGTCGCGCGGTCGCCGCGCTACCGCTACTTGGCCGAACGGCTGCGGCGGACGATCCGGCGGGTCGCCGGCATTTTGGCCGAACACGGCAAGCGCGGTGCGTTCGTGCCGCTGGCGGCGGAATTTGTTTTCGGGCGCGACGGTCCGGTTCCGCCGCTCGTCGTGCCGATCGGCGACGGCCGCGTTCTGGAGCTGACGGGGCGCATCGACCGCGTCGACGTCGCCTGGGGCGACGGCTTTTGCTGGCTGCGCGTCATGGATTATAAATCCGGCCTGATCGACTGGAACTGGTCCGAAGTGTATTACGGCACGGCGATGCAGCTGGCCGCCTATCTCGACGTGCTCGTCGCCTACGCCGATCGCTGGCTAGGTATGCCCGCGCGGCCGGCCGGGGCGTTTTATTTCCGCGTCTATGATCCGCTTGTCCGCGTCAAAAACGAAATGACGGCCGAACAGCTCGAACGGGAGCGGCTGAAGCGGTTCCGCATGAAAGGGCTCGTGCTGGCGGATCCGGACGTCGTCCGGATGATGGACGCCGCGCTGTCGGTACGTCCGGGCCGGTCCGACATCGTGCCGGTCGGTCTGAAAGCCGACGGCCGTTGGTATGCGGGTTCGTCCGTCGCCGACGAGGACGGCTGGAACCGGCTGTTTCGCCATGTGCGCGGTTTGCTCGCCGAACTCGGTTCGCGATTGGCGCGCGGGCGTTTCGACGTCGCGCCGTACCGGTTCGGACGCGAGACGGCGTGCGACGTCTGTCCGTATCGCGCGGTCTGCCAGTTCGATCCGGAAATTCCGGGCAACCGTTATCGCGACTGGCAAGGCCTGAAGGCGCACGAGCTATGGGCGAAACTGGCGGAAGACGGGGAGGATAAGACATGACGGCGTCGGATAGCGGACAGCGTTCGTGGACGGCGGAACAGCTGGAGGCGATCGGCGCGTCGGGCTGCGACCTGCTCGTGTCCGCCGCCGCCGGTTCGGGAAAGACGGCCGTGCTCGTCGAGAGGATGATCCGGAAAATCGCCGACGACCGGAACCCGACGGACGTCGACCGGCTGCTCGTCGTCACGTTTACGAACGCCGCGGCGGCGGAAATGCGGGAGCGCATCCGGGCGGCGCTCGAGGCCAGGATCGCTGAACGGCCGGAGTCCGCCCGCTTGCGCCGGCAACTCGCCTTGCTCGGACGGGCGCCGATCACGACGATTCATGCGTTCTGCCGGGACGTTTTGGCGGAGCACGGCCACCGGCTGTCGCTCGATCCGCGTTTCCGCGTGGCCGACGAGGTCGAGGCGCAGCTCATCCGCCGGGAAGTGTTGGACGACCTGCTCGAGGAAGAATATGGTGAAGGCGACGGGCTTTTTTTGAGGCTGGCCGACTGGCTGGCCGACGAGCACGGCGGCGACGGTCGATTGGCCGAGCTGATCGAAGGGGTCTATCTGTTTTCGCGGTCGCATCCGTGGCCGGACCATTGGCTGGAGGAAGCGGTCGCCCGGTTTGCGGAAGCAGGCACGCGCGAAGCCCCGGAACGCCTCGAGGAGGCGCCGGGCGCGGGCGTTTGGTTCCGCGCGGCGCTTGAGGCGGTGCGTTTGGAACTGGAAGGAGTGGCCGGCCGACTGGATTGCGCGCTGCGGCTTGCTCTTACTCCCGGCGGACCGGAGTCGTACGCATCGACGCTGCGCGAGGATCTGGAAACGGTGCGCAGGCTCGCCGAGGCCGCCCAAGAGGGCTGGCGGCGGGTTCACGCGGCGTTCGCGGACGCGTCGTTCGGCAGACTCAAGGCGAGTCGGAGCGACGGCGTCGACCGATCGCTTCAGGAACGCGTAAAGAAACTGCGCGACGACGCGAAAAAGCGGCTCGAGGAATTGCGCGGGACGTGGTTTTCACGGACGCCCGAACAGCATTGGTCCGAACTCGGCGAATTCGCTCCGTTCGCCGGCAAGCTGGCCGAACTCGTGCGAAAATTTGGCGAAAAATACCGCCGGGCAAAAGCCGACCGCGGCCTTGTCGATTTTTCCGATCTTGAGCATTTCTGTCTGGCGATCTTGCGCGGGCCGGATTCGGCGCCCGGCCGCGAGACGCCTTCCGACGTCGCGCTTGAGTACCGCGAGCGGTTCGAGGAAGTGTTGATCGACGAATACCAGGACACCAACCGCGTGCAGGAGACGATCGTCGCGCTTTTGTCCCGCGAACGGCCGGGAAACCGCTTCATGGTCGGCGACGTCAAACAAAGCATTTATCGTTTCCGCCTTGCCGAACCCGAACTGTTCATGGAGAAAATGCACCTCTATTCCAAAACGAGTGGCGCCGGCGGTCGACGGCTCGATCTGTCGCGCAATTTCCGCAGCAGGGCGGAAATCGTCGAAGCGGTCAATTTTTTATTCCGCCGGCTGATGCGCCGGGAGACGGCCGAGATCGACTACGACGCCGACGCCGAGCTGGTTTGCGGTACGGAAGAGTTGCCGGACGGAGGCGACGACCGGAGAACGGAAGTATGGGTGATCGACCGCGAGCGTAACTCTATCGACAAAGGCGTGGACGATGTCGGAGACGACGGCGCCATCGACGAACTTGCGGGCGACGGAGCGGACGAAGACCCGGAAGCGTCGGCCGATCGCGAAGAGGATGCCCGGTTGGAAGCGCGGCTGATCGCTCGGCGTATCCGCGAACTGATGAATCCCGCCCGGCCGTTTCGCGTGTACGACAAACGGCTGGGTGCGCTCCGTCCGCTCGCTTTCCGCGACGTCGCCGTACTGCTTAGGTCGCCGCAAAACGGGGCCGGCGCCATGGCGGAAGAGTTGACGATGTCGGGCATTCCGGCGTTTTCCGAGGCATCGGAGGGTTATTTCGAAGCGACGGAAGTCGACGTCGCGCTGTCGCTTCTTTCGATCGTCGACAATCCGCTTCAGGACATTCCGTTTGCCGCCGTTCTCCGCTCGCCGATCGTCGGGTTGAACGCCTCTCAACTCGTCCGAGTGCGCCGCGTCGACGGCCGAGCGCCTTTTTACGAAGCGGCGGTCCGTTTCGTCGCCGGCGAGGGAAGGCGCGGCGAGCCGTGGGAAGAGCGATTGGCGGATTTTATCGGTCGTCTCGAGCGCTGGCGCGACGAGGCGCGCCGGACGCCGACTTCGGAGCTGGTCTGGCGTCTTTTGCGGGAGACCGGGTATTACGATTTTTGCGGAGCGTTGCCCGGCGGCCGTCGCCGGCAGGCGAACCTCCGCGCGCTCGTCGACCGCGCTCGTCGGTACGAAACCGGAACGAAAAAAGGGTTGTTCGGTTTTTTAAGGCTGATGGACCGGCTGCGCGAGCAGGGAAAAGATCTGGAACAGGGTCGTGCATTCGGCGAAAACGACGACGTCGTCCGGATCATGTCCGTGCACGCCGCCAAGGGGTTGGAGTTTCCCGTCGTGTTTCTGGCCGGCGTCGGCCGCCGGTTCAACCGGCGCGACGAATGGGAGCCGTTTCTCGTCCACCGCCGGCTCGGCATCGGCCATCTCGCTGTCGATCCGGAAGAAAGAGTCGGCCGGCCGACGCTGCCCTATCTGGCGATACGCCGTCAGCTCCACCGCGAGGCGACGGCGGAAGAGATGCGCGTTTTGTATGTGGCGTTGACTCGTGCGCGGGAGAAATTGATTTTGGTGGGTTCGACGCGGTCGTTCCGAAAAGAGGCGGCGAAATGGGCGTATGCGGCGGCTGGTTCCGGAGGAGGAGCGTTGCCTTCTTTCGAGATCGCCGAGGCGGAACGTTTCCTCGATTGGATCGGTCCTGCGCTGATCGATCATCCCGACGCTTCGGCATGGCGCGAGGCGGCGGGACTCGAGCTCGTACCGTCGATTGTGCCGCCGGAAGAACGCCCGGTATGGGACATCCGGATCATCGGGAAGTCGGAGGTTGCGGCGGAAAACCGCGAAAAACCGGAGCGTCTGGCGCAGGACGAATCGCGGCTTCGCGCCGTGTCGCAAGCGCGTCCAGTGCCCGCTCCGGCGTCCGCCTGGCGCGACGAGTTGGAGCGCGTTTTGGCGTGGCGCTATCCGCACGGCCCGGCGACGTCTGTCCGGTCGAAAACGTCGGTGACGGAAATGAAGCGGCTCGCCGAACGCGCATTTTCCGGCCGCGCCGACGGCGAACCCGAACCGATGTGGCCCGCAGCCGAGCCGTTTCGGACGACGTTGGCGAGACGCCCGCGTTTCCTCGAAAGCCGCAGCGTGTCGCCCGCAGAACGCGGCAGTGCGTACCACGCGGTCATGCAGCGGCTGCCGCTCGTCGACCCCGTCGACGAACGAGCGGTCGTGGAGACGATCCGAAACATGGTCGTGCGGCGGCTGCTTTCGGAAGAGCAGGCCCGCGCGGTCGATCCGGCGCGCATCGTCCGGTTTTTCGCTCACGAAATCGGCCGTCGGGTGCTGGCGTCACCGCGGGTGATGCGCGAGGTGCCGTTTACGCTGGCGATCGAAGCGAGCGAGCTGGAAACGTCGCTTCCCGTCGGCAGCGGAGAGACCGTCGTCGTTCAGGGCGTGATCGATTGCCTGTACGAGACGGAAGGCGGCTTCGGCATCATCGATTTCAAGACGGACGCCGTCGTCGGCGATCCGAACGAAGCTGTTTTGCGACTTGCGGAGCGTTATCGTCCTCAGCTCGAAATGTATTCGCGCGCGGTGGAATCGATCCTGAAGCGGGCCGTTGTGCGTAGGACGCTATACTTTTTCGACAGCGGCCATTGGGTGGAATGGTGAAGATTTCGGTTTTGCGCGGGAATGTGTTATCATCAGGAAAAAGGTCTGTATCGCCGGCTCCGCCGGCACGCCGCGTTTGCCGCGCGCCGGCAGGCGGAGCGTCCGGCCGGCTCCGGGTTTCGGGAACATTTCGTATCGGAAAGGAAGATGGCGATGTCCGCGGATTGCGTGTTTTGCCGGATCGTGCGGGGCGAAATTCCGGCACGGAAAGTGTTCGAGAACGAGTACGTCCTTGCGTTTCACGACATTCAGCCCCAGGCTCCCGTTCACGTCCTGGTGATTCCTAAGAAACACATTCCTTCATGGAACGAACTTACGAAAGACGACGCGCCGCTTGTTGCGGAAGTCGCTTTGGGCGCCCAGGCGGTGGCGCGCGAACTCGGCCTAGCGGAGTCGGGATACCGGCTGATCAACAACTGCGGTCCCGACGCCGGTCAGGTCGTGTTCCACCTCCATGTCCACGTGCTCGGCGGCGAAAAACTGTCGGGTCTAAACCCGAAGTGAAAGCGCGGCGGGCGAAAGCCCCGAAAGCCGGCGGGGTTTTCGGGCCCGAGCGGCGGAAGCCGGAGGGGTTTCGCGTCCGGGTTGACCCGGTTTCCGCGATCGCCTATAATTAAGTCCATCATCATGCAGGCGCGTTGGTTCCGGCGGCCGGTCGGGGGGAGGGTTGGCGGTGGCGGAAACGAAAGTGCACAAAAACGAGACGATCGACGCCGCACTCAAGCGGTTCAAACGATCGATCGCCAAGGACGGCGTTCTCGCCGAGATCCGCAAGCGGGAACATTACGTCAAACCGAGCGTAAGGCGAAAGAAAAAATCCGAGGCGGCACGCAAGAAGCGCAGACCATAAGGTCTGGACCGCCGGGAGGGTAGGAGTCAGGAATGGGAATCGTCGAACGTCTGAACGAAGACATGAAACAGGCGATGAAAGACCAGGACAAGTTCCGGCTGTCCGTCATCCGAATGTTGCGCTCTGCGATTAAAAACGCCGAAATCGACAAACGCAAGCCGCTCGGGGAGGACGAAGCCGTCGAGGTGCTCAGCCGCGAACTGAAGCTGCGCCAGGACTCCCTCCAGGATTTCGAACGCGGGGGGCGTGCCGATCTCGCCGACAACATCCGCAAGGAAATCGCCGTTATTCGGGAATATCTCCCCCGGCCGCTTTCCGAGGAAGAATTGACGGAACTCGTCGAGCGGGCGATCCGCGATACCGGAGCCTCCTCGAAAGCCGATATCGGCAAAGTGATGGCGGTCTTGATGCCGCAGGTGAAAGGACGGGCCGACGGCAGGCATG
Organism: Candidatus Reconcilbacillus cellulovorans; assembly: GCA_002507565.1. Taxonomy (GTDB): domain Bacteria; phylum Bacillota; class Bacilli; order Paenibacillales; family Reconciliibacillaceae; genus Reconciliibacillus; species Reconciliibacillus cellulovorans. The sequence continues at coordinate 28,388 of MOXJ01000016.1, read as the reverse complement.
TCCAGCGTCTCGTCCAGGAGCGTTTGTCCTGACCATACCCAAGCGTCGCAAGATCTCCCGATCGCATGTCGGGGGGTCTTTTCTTTTATTGTCGGACGTGCGCGCGTCATACTTCGGTCGGGGCGCGAATACGGTGGTAAAGACCGGAGAATTGCGCGGTAAAGGAGCGGGACGACGCCGTGCGCCGATGGACGCGGACGATCGGGAGATGGGCTGCGGGGTGGTTAGACGTGCCCCCGGATGCCGCGACGGGCGCGTCCCGCCTCACCCTGATCGGCAACGGCCGGATTCACGTGGAACGGCCGGGGAGCTTACGGCGGTTTTCCGACAAGGAGTTGCAGCTGGAACTGTCGGAAGGAACGCTTGAAATTCGCGGACGCCGTCTCGCCGTTCGGGAAATGTGGCCGGACGACGTCTGGATCGAGGGCGAGTTCGCGGAAGTGACGGTTCGGCATCGACGTCCGTAACCGGTGGAGGTGCCAGGTTCGTGTTTTCGGAATGGTTGGACCGGCTTCGGGGGACGGTCGTCGTCGAAATCCGGGGTTTTCGGCCGGACGCGATGCTCGACGCGATGCGGTCGGCGAACATCGTCGTCCGCCAAGCGAAGTTCCGCCGAATCGAACGGCGGGGCGGCGCCGTCGAAGACGTCCTGGAGGTTCGGCTTTCTACCCGGGACGCTTTACGGCTTCGCCCGCTTCTGAAGCGGACGGGCTGTCGGATGCGCGTTCGCGCCAAATACGGCTGGCCGTTCTGGCTGGCTCGATTAAGCCGCAACGCGTCTTTTGCGGTCGGCGCCTGTATGTTTACGGCGGTTTTCTTTCTTCTTTCCCAGATAGTCTGGGATGTCGACGTCGAGATCGAGGGAAGCCGCCTGACGACGGAACAGGTGTTGAAGGCCGCGGAGACGTACGGTTTGCGGCCGTACCGGTGGAAATTTTCATTGCCGCCCGTGGAGACGATGGCCGCCGAACTGTATCGTTATATTCCGGACGCGTCCTGGATCGGTGTCGAGTGGCGGGGAACACGCGCGACGATCCGCGTCGTGGAGATGAAGCGGCCGGAACCTCGGCCCGTTAAGGGGCCGAGGCATCTCGTCGCAAGCCGGGACGCCGAGGTGACGGCGATTTTTGCGGAGACCGGGCGTCCCGTCGTCCGCCCGCATGCGCTCGTGCGCAAGGGGGACGTGCTCATTTCCGGATGGATCGGCACGGATGAACGGAAGATCGCTGTCGCGGCGGAAGGAACCGTCCGAGGACTTGTGTGGGACATCGTCGAGGTCGAAGTGCCGCTTGCGCGCACGGTCCGAACCTATACCGGCGGAACTTCCGTCCGATATGCCGTCGCATGGGGCGATCGCCGTTTCCGGCTGCCCGGCGTCGGAACGGCAAAATCGGGCGAGGAAAAAGTCGAAGAGCGACTGTTCACGTTAAGGTGGGGCGACTGGGTGTCGCCGCTCGGCGTCGTGCGGCAGGAAGTTCGCCGTACGCGTACGGCGACGATCGTCTGGACGCAGGAACAGGCGATGGAAGCGGCGCGCGCGGAAATCCGCAAGGCCGTCGAATTCCGATACGGCGAAGAAATCGGTCCTGTGCGCGAAAACATTTTGCAAGTGCGCGCGGACAATGATAAAGTTTATTTAAAAGCGCATGTCGAAGTCGAGATCGACATCGCGCAGGAACAGCCGATCGCGCCGGCCGAAAACGGCGCGTCGTCCTGACGTCCCTCTCGGCCGCGTCCGCGTTCGGCGTAAACACGCGAGGTGTTCGAAAGTTTGCCTCAACAGGCGCAATCGCTTCGCATCCCGCTGGAAAACGCGGCGGAAGGACAGGCGCTGCTCGGGCCGGGCGACAAATACCTGCAGCTGATTGACCGGCTGACCGAAGCCAGCATTCGGTTCCGCGATGACGAGATCGTCTTGCAGGGGCCGAAGGAGGAGCTCGATTGGCTGGAACATCTGTTCGACGTCCTGCTTCGGCTCGTGCGCGGCGGTTACGAGCTGTCCGAGCGCGACGTCTCTTATGCCGCCGAGTTGGCGAGGCAATTTGAAGCCGACCGGCTGCTGGACGTTCTGAGCGGTCTCTTGACGACGACGTTTCGCGGCAAACCGGTGCGCATCCGTACGATCGGCCAGCAGCGTTACGTATCCGAAATCCGCGACAAGACGATCGTGTTCGCCATCGGACCTGCCGGCACGGGGAAGACGTATCTTGCCGTCGTGTCGGCCGTGCTCGCGCTGAAAAAAGGTGAAGTCCGACGCATTGTGCTGACCCGTCCGGCCGTCGAGGCGGGCGAAAGCCTCGGTTTTTTGCCGGGCGACTTGCGGGAGAAGATCAATCCATACTTGCGGCCGCTCTACGACGCGCTTCACGACGTCCTGGGCGCCGAGCAGGTGGGAAGATTGCTCGAGCGCGGCGTCATCGAAATCGCTCCGCTCGCCTATATGCGCGGCCGAACGCTGGAAGACGCGTTCGTCATTCTCGACGAGGCGCAGAACACTACGCCGGAGCAAATGAAAATGTTTTTAACCCGCCTCGGATTCGGATCGAAGATGGTCATTACCGGAGACGTGACCCAGATCGACTTGCCGCGCGGCAAGCAATCCGGCCTCGTCGAGGCGGAACGGGTGTTGCGCGGCATCGAAGAGATCGGCATCGTTCATTTGACGGAACGCGACGTCGTGCGGCATTCGGTCGTGCAAAAAATTATCGAAGCGTACGAACGCGAGGGTAGACGGAAACGGCCGGCGGCGCCGGAAAGCGGGGAATGAACCGACATGCCGGGATGGTCGAGATGGAAGCAGAACCCGTTCATCCGTGCGGCGCTCGAATTGTTCCTAGTTGCGCTGCTGTTCGTCTCGCTCGTCGACCGGCTTGTTCCGCCTTCCTACCAGCTGGAGCCGGGAGAGCCGAGCGACCGGACGATCCGCGCTCCGCGCCAGATCGTCGACGAGATCGCGACGCGCAAGGCGCAGCAAGAGGCGGCCGAGCAGGTCCAACCGGTATATACGGCGGTCGCCGTCCGCAACGAGCAGCTGGTCGACCGGCTGTTCGACATGCTGGAACAGATCAACGCCGATACCGGCTTGCGGCCGTCCGACAAAGCGAGCGTTTATCAGACCGAATGGCCGAAGCTTTACAACGAATTTGTGGACCGGACGGTCCTCGCGCTTACCGAAACGGGCGGCTACAGCGGGCCGCTCATCGAGGAAGTCAAAAAACAGCTGAAGGAACAGGCGTATCGGATTCCCGCCCATATTTATTTCAAGTTGCCGTCGCTTACGCCGGAAGACTTGGCCGTCATGCGGCCGGTCGCCATTGATCTGGCGGCAAGGCTTAACGTCGAGCAGATTTTCGACGCTCAGTCGGCACGCATCCGCGTGGCGGAGCTCGTCAACCAGTCCGACCTGCCGAAAAGCATTCACCGCGAAATCGTGCAAGAGATCGTTCGGTTCGCGATTACGCCGAACAAGTTTTACGACGCGGCGAAGACGGAAGAAGCGCGGCAGCGGGCGAGAGAGGCGGTCAAGCCGGTGACGGTGGCGCGCGGTCAGGTGCTCGTGCGGGAAGGAGAAGTCGTCGGCGAGGACGTTTTCGAATGGCTGAAACACGAAGGCGTTTTGAAAGAAAAGACGGATTTGCGCCCTTATGCCGGCTTGCTGTTGTGGGTCGGCCTTTTGGCGGCGCTTCTGTTTTGGGCGATCCGCATTCGATCCGTGCCGATGGACAACGCGCAGCGGCTGATGCTGCTGTTGATCGTCGGGTTCAACTTGTTTCTGATGCGGCTTGTCGCCGTCGTCCAGACGCCGGACGACCCGTGGATCGCGTTTTTGGCGCCCGTCGCCACGGGTGCGATGCTGGTCGCGGTGCTGCTCGACTCCGCCCTAGCGATCGCCGCCGCCGTCTGGTTCGCGATCGCGGCGAGCGTCGTGTTCAACATCGGCGGCGGGGCGTTGTTCGATTTCCGCTTCGGATTCGTCGCCCTGTCGGCTTCCCTGGCGGCCGTTTTTGCAGTGCAGCGTGCCGGGCAAAGGACGATGGTCGTCCGCGCCGGCATGCTCGTGTCGCTCGTTTCGGCGGCGGCAGTCGGCGGGTTGCTGCTTCTAGAATCCCAACAGTGGGACGCCGAGTCGTTCAATCCGATCCGTTCCGTGCTGTTCCCGCTGTTGTTCGCCGTGGCCGGCGGGCTTTTGACGTCGGTGCTCGTCGTCGGCGTGCTGCCGTTTTTCGAAGCCGTGTTCGGCATGCTGTCGCCGCTCAAGCTGCTGGAACTTTCGAATCCGAACCATCCGCTTCTGCGCAAACTGTTGACGGAGACGCCGGGCACGTACCATCACAGCGTCGTGGTCGGCAACCTGGCGGAAGCGGCGGCGGAGGCGATCGGCGCCAACGGTCTGCTTTGCCGCGTCGGCGCCTTTTACCACGACGTCGGCAAGACGAAGCGGCCGCAGTATTTCATCGAGAACATCTCCGGCGGCGACAATCCGCACGACAGACTGGACCCGGCGCTCAGCAAGTCGATCATCATCGCGCACGTCCGCGACGGCGTCGAGATGCTGAAAGCGCATCGGATCCCGAAGCCGATCCGGGACATCGCGGAACAGCACCACGGGACGTCGCTGCTGAAATATTTTTACCACAAGGCGCGGTCGAATCAACCGCATGCGGACGTCGACGAGGCGGAATACCGCTATCCCGGCCCGAAAGCGCAGTCGAAGGAAGCGGCGATTGTCGGCATCGCCGACTGTGTCGAGGCGGCGACGCGTTCGCTGAAACATCCGACGGCCGACGAGATCGACCGGCTCGTCCGCCGCATCGTCAAGGAACGCCTCGACGACGGCCAATTCAACGAATGCGACCTTACGCTGCGCGAACTGGAGATCGTCGCGCAGTCGCTGAAAGAGACGCTGCTCGGGCTGTTTCATTCGCGGATCGAGTATCCCGCCGAGAGTGGGACGGCCGAAAAAACAGCGGACGAAGCCACGAAGGAAGGAGCCGGCGCGCATGTCGTTGACGCTCGAGTGGATCAACCAGCAAAACGAAGTGCCGGTTCGGCCTGAATGGATCGCGTCGTTCGAGCGGCTGCTCGCGCTTGCGGCCGAGGCGGAAGGTTATACGCGCGGCGAGGTGTCGCTGACGCTGACCGACGACGAACAGATCCGGCGGCTTAACCGCGAGTACCGCGGCGTCGACCGGCCGACCGACGTGTTGTCGTTTCCGCTGATGGATCCGGAAGAGGCGGCGGAAGACGGGTCCGACGACGGCGACGGACCGCCGCCGCATTTCGGCGACATCGTCATTTCGGTGCCGCGGGCGATCGAGCAGGCGCGGGAATACGGGCATTCCGTCGAGCGCGAGCTCGGGTTTTTGTTCGTCCACGGCCTTCTGCATCTGTTCGGATATGATCACGACACGGAAGCCTCGGAACGCGACATGTTCGCCCGTCAGGAGGCCGTCCTGACGAAGGCGGGCTTGTTCCGCTAACCGACCGGCGCTGCCGGACGGGGCGGCGCGGGGCGGCGGCGCTTACGGTGGAGCGGAGGATCGATGGAAGGCTGGCGGACATTTCGGCGGAGTCTCGGATGGGCGTGCCGCGGCGTCATCGCGGCCGTCCGGGCGGAGCGCCATATGCGGATTCACGCGGCGTCGGCGGCGGTCGTCCTGATGCTTGCGGGCTGGCTCGGCGTCGGCGGCGTCCGGCTGGCGCTCGTGCTGCTGTGCATCGGCTTCGTCGTCGCGATGGAATTGATGAACACGGCTGTAGAAAAGACGGTCGATCTGGTGATGCCGGAACGCCATCCTTTGGCGAAATTCGCCAAGGATGCCGCCGCGGGCGCCGTACTCATCGCAGCGGCGACGGCGGCCGCGGTCGGACTCGTCGTATTCGGGCCGCCGCTTGCCGAAAGGATGGGATTCGGATGACGCAATCCGACCGGTCCGAATTCGGCTTCGGATTGAACGACGACGAGCTCGGACGGTTGATCGCGGCCGCGCGGGAGGCGGCGGGCCGCGCTTATGCGCCGTATTCGCGGTTTCGCGTCGGTTGCGCCGTCGCCTGCGCCGACGGCTCGATCGTGCCGGGCTGCAACGTGGAAAACGCCGCCTATAGTCCGACTTGCTGCGCCGAACGCACGGCGCTGTTCGCCGCGATCGCCTTCGGCCATGCGCCGCTTTCGTTCCGTGCTATGGCCGTCGCGGGCGACACGCCAGAGCCGATCACGCCGTGCGGGGTTTGCAGACAGGTGATGGCGGAACTTTGCCGGCCGGACATGCCGGTCGTGCTCGTCGCTGCCGACGGCCGCTTTCGGCTGACGACGGTAGACGAGCTGTTGCCGGCGGCGTTCCGGCTTGATCGGAGTACGTAACTCAAGAATCTTAAGGAGATGGTCCGCGCGTGTTCAAATCCGGCTTTGCGGCGATCATCGGCCGTCCGAACGTCGGCAAGTCGACGCTGCTCAACCGCGTGCTCGGCCGAAAAATCGCCATCATGTCGGACAAACCGCAGACGACCCGCAACAAAATTCAGGGCGTCTACACGACCGACACGGCCCAGATCGTATTTCTCGACACGCCCGGTCTGCACAAGCCGAAGTCGAAGCTCGGTGATTTCATGGTCCGGACGGCCGTCGGGGCGCTGGAAGGCGTCGATCTCGTGCTCTGGCTCGTCGACGCGACCGATCCGGACGACCCCGGCGAAAAATATGTATTGGACTTGTTGCGGGGCGTCCACACGCCGATTTTTCTCTTGATCAACAAAATCGACAAAATCAAGAAAGAAGAATGTTTGCCGTTGATCGACCGATATCGCCGCCTGCACGAATTCGCGGAAATCGTGCCGATTTCGGCGCTCGAAGGGACGAACGTCGACCGGCTGTTAGAGCTCATGACATCGTATTTACCGGAGGGACCGCTTTATTATCCCCCCGGCCATGTGACCGACCATCCGGAATCGTTCGTCTGCGCTGAACTGATTCGGGAAAAAGTACTCCACCTGACGCGGGAGGAAGTTCCTCATTCGATCGCCGTCGTTGTCGAGGAAATGAAGACCGGCGAAAACGGTGTCGTCGTCGTTCGGGCGACGATCTACACGGAACGCGAGTCGCAGAAAGGGATTCTGATCGGCAAAGGCGGAGCGATGCTGAAAGAGATCGGTCGCCTGGCGCGGTTGGAAATGGAACAGCTGTTCGGTTCGAAGATGTTTCTCGACCTATGGGTGAAAGTGAAAAAGGATTGGCGCAATTCGGAAGCGGCGTTGCGATCGTTCGGGTATCGGCCGGAGGCGAGGTAACAGTTGCATCGCATGAGGGGCCGCCCGCCCGTTCATGCTACGTATCGGATGCCGCGTATCATTCCGGGAGGTTCGCGCCGATGCGGGACTTTTCGTGGAAAATATTTGAAATGACCGGGGGCGTTGAGTCTTATTTGCTCTACCGGGAAGTGAGCCGACAGGCCGAGCGACGGAAAGACTCGCAAGAAAAAGACGGAGAGCAACACGGGAGATCGGGAAACGGATGAAGATCCGATGCGCGGCAGAACGGAAGCGTTAGTGCTCCGGGCGGCGGAGTATGGGGAAGGCCACAAAATCGTGACGTTGCTCACGCGCGAAGCGGGCAAAATCGGTCTCGTCGCGCGCGGAGCCGGCAAACCGCGCGGCAGGCTGACCGCCGCCTGCCAGCCGCTCGTGTGCGGTTTTTATTCCTTTTCGCGGTTCGGATCGTCGCTCGGAACGCTCCATCACGCGGAAATCGAGCGCGTGTTCCGGCGGCTTCGCGAAGATTTGCTGTTGACCGCAATCGCCGCGTATGTGATGGAGCTGACGGACCGCATGTTGGCCGACGGCGAGCCGCAGCCTGAGTTTTACGACCAGTTGAAGGCGGGGCTTGCCGCGATGGACGAGGGCAAAGACCCGCTCGTGCTCATGCACGCGTTGGAGCTGAAGTTGCTCGGCCTCGGCGGATATCGGCCCGTGCTGGATGCATGCGTCGAATGCGGCCGGCAGGAAGGGCCGTTTCTGTTCGCGCCGAGGCTTGGCGGGCTGTTCTGTTCCGCGTGCGCGGACCGGCAGGCCGGCATGCCGTCCGCAAGGAGCGGCGGCGGTTTTTCCGCGAGGGCGGACTGGGCCGCCGGCGGGGTCGTGCCGTTGAATGCTTCCGCGCTGCGGCTGCTTAGGCTGCTCGGCGGCGTCGATCTTCGCCGGCTCGGTCGGGTCGAGGTCCGGCCGGAAACCGAGCGGACGCTACGCGAGGTGCTTCGGAGGTATTTTGAGGAACAGGCGGACTTAAGGGCGAATTCTTGGGTTTTGTTGGAAAACTTGCTTCGTTGACAAGCCTCTTTTTTTTTGCTAACATAATCTTTCGAGTATTTGGGCGGAGCAAGAACCTCTCGTCCTTGCGCCGGCAGGTGAACAGGCGGCGCGGAGGCGGGAGTTTTTTGCATTGCGTCGGCTACTTGCGCCCGAGCGAACGCGGCCGAGGGAGGATGGCGCCGTTGAATTTTCAGGACATCATTTTGACGTTGCAGCAGTTCTGGGCGGAACAGAATTGCCTCGTCGTCCAGCCGTACGACGTCGAGAAAGGGGCCGGCACGTTCAATCCGATGACCTTTTTGCGCGCGGTCGGGCCCGAACCATGGAACGTCGCTTACGTCGAACCGTCGCGCCGGCCGACGGACGGCCGTTACGGGGAAAACCCGAACCGGCTTTACCAACACCATCAATTTCAGGTCATCATGAAGCCGTCGCCCGACAACATTCAGGAACTGTATTTGGAAAGTTTGAAGCGTCTCGGTATCAATCCGCTCGACCACGACATCCGGTTCGTCGAGGACAACTGGGAGTCGCCGACGCTCGGCGCTTGGGGGCTTGGTTGGGAAGTCTGGTGCGACGGTATGGAAGTGACGCAGTTTACTTATTTCCAGCAGATAGGGGGAATGGATACAAACCCTGTTTCTGTAGAAATTACATACGGACTGGAACGTCTTGCATCATATATTCAGGATAAGGAAAACGTTTATGAATTGGAATGGGTCGACGGGATCCGTTACGGCGATGTGTTTTTGCAGCCGGAGTACGAGCATTCCAAATACACGTTCGAGGTGTCGGACCCGACCGTTTTGTTCGAGTGGTTCCAGACGTACGAGCGGGAAGCGCGCCGGGCGCTTGAGAACCGGCTTGTATTTCCGGCCTACGATTATGTGTTGAAATGTTCGCATACGTTTAACTTGCTCGACGCGCGCGGCGCGATTTCGGTGACCGAGCGGACCGGTTACATCGCGCGGGTGCGCGCTTTAGCGCGGGCTTGCGCGCAGACGTATTACGAAGAGCGCGAGCGGATGGGATTTCCGCTGTTGCGGAAGGAAGTGGCGGAACGTGGTTAAGGATTTGCTTTTGGAAATCGGAACGGAAGAAATGCCCGCCCGCCTCGTGCGAGGCGCGATGGAGCAGTTAAGGGACAGACTCGTCGGCTGGATGGCGGAAGCGCGCATCGCCCACGGCGCGGTCAAGGCGTACGCGACGCCGCGCAGGCTTGCGGTTTTCGTGGCGGACGTCGCGGAAAGGCAGGCCGACCGGATCGAGGAAGTGCGCGGACCGTCCCGCAAAGCCGCGATCGATGCGGACGGCCGCTGGACGCAGGCGGCGCTCGGGTTCGCGCGCGCACAGGGCGTCGAGCCGGCCGAACTGTATGTCCGCGACGCCGGAAACGGCGCGGAATATGTGTACGCGCGCAAACATGTTGTCGGCGCAGATACGGTTTCCGTGCTGGCCGAAGCGCTACCTTCGCTGATCGCCGGCATGTCGTTTCCAAGAAGCATGCGTTGGGGCTCGCACTCGATCAAGTTTATCCGGCCGATCCGCTGGCTGGTCGCCCTATTCGGCGACGCGATCGTTCCCTTCGAACTGGCGGGCGTCCGCTCGGGGCGCGTCACGAGAGGTCATCGGTTTCTCGGCGGGGAACTTGTGCTCGAGCAACCGGCGGATTACGAAGACGGCCTTCGCCGGCAATGCGTATTGGCCGATCCCGACCGACGGCGGCAGGAGATACTGGCGCAGATCGACCGGTTGGCGTCCGAGAGCGGTTGGCGCGTCGTGCTGCCGGACGATCTCATCGAGGAAGTGTTGTTCCTCGTAGAATGGCCGACGGCGCTTGTCGGTTCGTTCGATCCGGAGTTTCTGCGCATTCCGCCGGAAGTGCTGACGACCTCGATGCGCGAGCATCAGCGTTATTTTCCGGTGACGGACGAAAGCGGCCGCCTTTTGCCGCACTTTGTGACGGTTCGTGACGGCGACGCGCGCTCGCTCGAAACGGTAAGGCGCGGCAACGAGAAGGTGTTGCGCGCGCGTTTGTCCGACGCGAAGTTTTTCTATGAAGAAGATTTGAAGCTTGATATCGACGAATGCGTGCGGAAACTTGACTCGATCGTGTTTCATGAGGAGCTCGGATCGCTCGGCGATAAAGTCCGACGCGTGCGGGCGATCGCTCGCCGGCTGGCGGACATGTCGGCGGTCGACGCCCAGACGGCGGCGTGGGTGGACCGAGCGGCGTCGATCTGCAAGTTCGATCTTGTCACGCAGATGGTGTACGAATTTCCGGAGCTTGAGGGCGTGATGGGAGGCTATTATGCGAAAAACGCGGGCGAACCCGAGCCGGTCGCTCGGGCGGTCGCCGAACATTACCGTCCCCGGCATGCAGGCGACGAACCGCCGCAAACGGCAGTCGGCGCGATCGTCGGCATCGCCGACAAAATCGACACGATTGTCGGCTGTTTCTCCATCGGGATTGTGCCGACCGGCTCGGCCGATCCTTACGCGCTGCGCCGACAGGCGTCCGGTATCGTGCAGACGATGCTGGAATCGGGGATTTCTTTCCCGCTGTCGGCGCTGTTTCGGACGGCGCTCGACGTGCACGCGGAATTCGGCCGCATGAAGCGCGGAAGCGACGAGGTGCTGCGCGACCTTGCCGAGTTTTTCGGACTTCGCATCCGGAACGTGTTGGATGAAAGCGGAACGCGTTACGACGTTGTAGATGCCGTGATGGAGGCTGGCTTCGACGACGTCGCTACCGTCGTCCGCAAGGCGCGCGCCGTGACGGCCGCACTCGACGACGCCGCTTTCCGCCGGTTCGTCGAAGCTTACGGCCGCGTCGCCAATCTTGCGGACAAGGCCTCTGGTCTTGCGGGATCGTGCGATCCCGCGCTGTTCGAGCATCCGGCGGAACAAGCGCTGTTCGACTGCTGGACGGACGTCGCGCGGCGTTTCGGCCAACGGATGGAGGAAGGGCGGGAAAGCGAGGCGCTCGAAGCGTTGTATGCCTTGAGCGAACCGGTGGCAGTCCTTTTCGAATCGGTGATGGTGATGGCCGAGGACGAAAACATTCGGCGCAACCGCCTTGCGTTGTTGCGGTCGATCGCCGACGGCGTCCGCAGGTTTGCGGAGTTTCGGCGCCTGGTGAAAGATTGAATCCCGGGTCGGCTGTATACGTATATTCATAATGAAGGAAACCGTCTTTCGACGCGATCGCGCGGATTGACAAAAGTTCCGCAAGAACTGAAGGATAATCGGAAGGTTTGGCGAATAGTATACGTGCGCAAACGCGACGCGCATTCGGCCGGACCGAGGCGGCCGACCCCCGCCGGGCGAAAGGAGGGGGATGGCGGATGACGCGGGGACGCATCTCGGAACACGTAGTGGAGTCGGTGCTGAAGGCGCACGACATCGTCGAGGTGGTCAGCCGGTACGTCCGTTTGACGAAGCGAGGAAAATATTGGAAGGGGCTTTGCCCCTTTCATTCGGAAAAAACCCCTTCGTTCGCGGTGACGCCCGATCGGCAAATTTTCAAATGTTTCGGTTGTGGTCTCGGCGGAACGGTCATTACGTTCATCCAACATATTGAAAATTTGTCGTTCGCCGAAGCAGTGCGGAAGCTGGCGGAGGAAGCCGGCATCTCGGCCGCGGAAGCGGAGGTCGCGGCGGATTTGACGCGCCAGGAGGAATGGCGCGGCGCGTGGTTCGATCTTTATGAACTGGCTTGTTCGTTTTATCAGCATATCCTGAAGTTTACGGAAGAGGGCAAGCGTGCGGTCGCTTACCTGCGCGGCCGCGGCATCGGCCCGGAAGCGATCGAAACGTTCCGCATCGGTTTTGCTCCGGCCCGATGGGACGCGTTGGCCGACATCTTGCGGCAGAAAAGGATCGATCCTTCCATTGCCGAGGAAAGCGGCCTGATCGTACGAAAGGCCGACGGTTCGGGGTTTATCGATCGGTTCCGTGAGCGGATCATGTTTCCGATTTTCGACGACAAAGGCCGCGTCGTCGCGTTCGGCGGCAGGACGCTTGACGGCGGGGAGCCGAAATATCTCAACAGCCCTGAAACGAAGCTGTTCAGCAAAAGTTCGACGCTGTACAACCTACATTTGGCGCGGCCTGCCGTGCGCAGCGACAATACAGTCGTCCTGTTCGAAGGATATGTCGACGTCATTCAGGCCTGGTCGGCCGGCGAACGGCGCGGCGTCGCCTCACTGGGCACGGCGCTGACCGAAGAGCAGGTACGCCGGATCCGGCGGCTGGCGGAGCGCGTCGTGCTATGTTACGACGGCGATTCGGCGGGCCGTGCGGCCGCGCTCAAAAACGCGGAGCTTCTCGAATCGGGCGGATGCTCGGTTCGGATCGCGGTGTTGCCCGATGGGTGCGATCCCGACGAATATATCCGCCGTTTCGGAGGCGAGCGATTCCGCCGCGAGGTGATCGGCGCGGCTCTTCCGTCTGTGAAGTATAGGTTGCATGATTTTAGGAAAAACTTTCGGCTACAGGAAGAGGGCGAACGGCACGACTACGTGCGAGGGGCCGTCGAGTTCATCGCCGCGCTTGATTTGGCGACGGAACGCGAACATTACGTGCGGGAGCTTGCGGCGGAATTGGCGGAATTCGGCGTTTCGGAGTCGGTCCTGCGCCAGGACGTCGAGGCCGCACACCTCAGGCTCCGGTCCCGCAGGCGTTTCGACGGCAAGCGGGCGGCTTTGGCGAAACGCGGTCTGTCCGGTTCGGCGGGGAAGGCGTCTTCCGGATCGGCCGTTTTCGACGTCGAACGGCCGGATTACTGGAACGCCGAACGGTTTTTACTCGCGGTGATGATGGCCGACGCCGATGTGGCCTTTCAGGTTCAGCAGGAATTGGGCGAGTCGTTTCACGTTGCCGAGCATGCCGCGTTGGCGGCTTATTTGTATGCATTTTATGCGGCGGGGAGGTCGCCCGACCTCAACGCTTTCATGGCGACGCTTCAGGATCCGAAGTTGGAGGCGCTGGCGGCGGAAATCGCATGGGGCGGCCCGACGGGGCCGGTTCCGCCGCAGGCGGTCGAAGACTGTATTCAGAGAATCCGGTTTCACTGGATCAAGATGGAAATTGAGAGAAAAAAAGAGGAAATGGTTCGCGCCGAACGCGCGGGCGACCCTTTGGAAGCCGCGCGCATCGCAAGCGAAATCATATCCCTGGAAAGCAGATGGAATTTCGTTTCATCCGGAAACGTCTGAGTTCTGGGGGAGGGAGTGGGCTTATGGCGCATGATCAGCACGCGGAAGGTCGTTCGGAACCGACGCTGGAACAAGTCAAGCAGGAATTGATCGAACTCGGGCGGAAACGTTCTTTCCTGACGTACGACGAGATCGTCGAAAAGCTGTCGCCGTTCGATCAGGATCCCGAGCAGATGGACGAATTTTTTGAAACTCTGGCAGAACAAGGGATTGAAGTCCGCTCGGGCGAACCGGGCGTCGATGAGCCCGATGCTGGCGAGCTGCGGGACGAGGACTTGAATCTGGACGACGATCTCAGCCTGCCTCCTGGGATTAAAATCAACGATCCCGTGCGGATGTACTTAAAAGAGATCGGTCGGGTACCGCTTTTGACCGCGGAGGAAGAGATCGAGCTCGCCAAGCGGATCGAACAGGGAGATGAAGAGGCCAAACGCCGACTCGCCGAGGCGAACCTGCGCCTCGTCGTCAGCATCGCCAAACGTTACGTCGGCCGCGGCATGCTGTTTCTCGACCTGATTCAGGAAGGCAATATGGGCTTGATCAAGGCGGTCGAAAAATTCGACCACAGCAAAGGCTATAAATTCAGCACGTACGCGACCTGGTGGATCCGTCAGGCGATCACGCGGGCGATCGCCGACCAGGCGAGGACGATCCGGATTCCCGTCCACATGGTCGAGACGATCAACAAGCTGATCCGCGTCTCCCGACAATTGCTGCAGGAGCTCGGCCGGGAGCCGACGCCCGAAGAGATCGCCAAGGAAATGGACATGAGCGTCGAGAAAGTGCGCGAAATCATGAAAATCGCCCAAGAGCCCGTTTCGCTCGAAACCCCGATCGGCGAAGAGGACGATTCGCATCTCGGCGATTTCATCGAGGACCAAGACGCGCTTGCGCCGGCCGATGCGGCGGCGTACGAGCTGCTCAAGGAACAGCTTGAAGACGTGCTCGACACGCTGACTGAACGCGAGGAAAACGTGTTGCGCCTGCGGTTCGGCCTCGACGACGGGCGCACGCGGACGCTCGAGGAGGTCGGCAAAGTGTTCGGCGTCACGCGCGAGCGCATCCGCCAGATCGAGGCGAAGGCGCTGCGCAAGTTGCGACATCCGAGCCGCAGCAAGCGGCTGAAAGATTTCCTCGAATGACCGGCAAGGGGACGGCGATCGCCCATGGACGCGGAACGCAGGGAAATCATCGTCCGGGAAATCGAACGCTGGCGGCAGGGTCGCATGTTGCCGGACCATTATTGTGATTTTCTGCTTCGACTCTATGACAGCGACGGACGGTGGACGGGACGCCGGTTCGGGCCGATCTCGACGGATTCGGTCCGACGCGCGGGCATCGCGCATTGGTTCGCGGCGGTGGCGGCGATTGCCACGGTTGCCTGTTTCATTTTTTATTTTACATCTTTGGGGTTGGCTTTGCAAGTCGTCTTGACGGCGGGCGTCGTCGGGACGGCTTTTTGGGCGGGAGCGCGGTTTCGCCGCCAATCGTTCGCGAAATCGTGCGCGTGTTTTGCCGTCGGATCGCTCGTTTTGTTGGCAGCCGGTTATGCGATTTTGGCGGATCACGGTTGGCTGGATGCCGCCTTGCTCGTATTGTGGGCGGTGTTGTGCTTTACGGTCTGGATCGCGATCGGCGTTGCCGCGCGGCTTCGCGTATTTCTGTTCTGCGGGGCGGTCGGCCTGTTGTTGGCTTATGCCCGGCTTTTGGCGGACCAGGCGGGACCGCAGGCGTGGGCGGTCGAAGCCGGGCTGTTGGCGGCGTCCGCGCTGTTTTTCTGGTTGGGCGGGCTTTTGCTGAAGGGACACCGCGAATCCGCGGTCGTCCTGCTTGCGCTCGGTCTTCTCTCTTGGTTGTTTCCCGAACCGTTCCTCGAGCTGACGTTTGCGGAGCCGCCGGATTGGGCACCGGCCGTGTTCGTGCTGAAACTTCTTGTTGCCGGAGGGGTGTTGTTCCGATTTCGGAACCGATGGACCGAATGGCTGGAGTCGTGACGCGTCTGTCCGCGCGGCTGGCGCAGGTGGCGGCGTTTGTGCCGCGGGATTGCGTCGTCGCGGATATCGGTGCGGATCACGCGTTGCTGACGGTCTGGCTCGTCGCGACCGGTATGGCGAGGCGCGCGATCGCGGTGGAAGTCCGACCGGGGCCGTTGGCTGCGGCGCGAGAGACGATCGCCCGCGCGGGACTGGCCGATCGGATCGACGTCCGGCTCGGCGACGGCCTGGAGCCGCTGGCGCCGGGTGAAGCGGACGTCGTCGTTTTGGCCGGAATGGGCGGTCGTTTGATATGTAGAATATTGGAAAAAGGTTCCGCCAAGCTGCGCGGCGTGCGCCGGTTGGTCGTCCAGCCGAACGGCGGGGAGGCGGAAGTGCGCCGCTGGTGGCTGGAACACGGGTGGAAACCGGTGGATGAAGCGCTGGTAGAGGAAAAGCGGCGCTTTTACGAAGTGTTGGCGGCCGAGCCCGCCGTCGATGCCGCGGACGCCGAAACCCCATACGCTGCGGAGCGGTGCGGTCGGCTTCAGCTCGATCGCGAGCTGAAGCTGGAAATGGGTCCTTATCTTTTGAAAAAAGGAAGTCATGCTTTTTTCGCGAAATGGGAGCTTGAGCGGCAAAAAGCGGCGCGTACTGCTGCGGCCGCCGCCCGCTCGAAAAGCCCGGAGGCGAGTGCCGCCGCCGAACGGTGGGCGCTCCGGGAACGTCGCATCGCGGAGGTGTTGGCATGTTTGCGAGCGGAACGGATATCGTCCGGCTGGTAGAACAGTGGGCGCCGCCGCGCCTGGCGGAGCCCGACGACCCTGTCGGCCTGCAACTCGGCACGTTGGCCAAGCCGGTACGCAAGGCGATGGTCGCGCTGGAAGTGACGCCCGAAGTTGCAGACGAGGCGGCGCATGCCGGCGCCGACCTGATCGTCGTGCATCATCCGCTGTTTTTCCGGCCGGTTCCGCATCTTCGCACGGACACGCCGTTCGGCCGAATGTGCGAAACGTTGTTGCGCCGGGAAATCGCCGTGTACGCCGCGCATACGAATTACGACGTCGCGGACGGCGGTATGAACGACCTGATGGCGCAGGCGCTCGGCCTCGAGCGGACGCGGCCGCTCGTTCCGTCGCATACGGAAAGGCTGAAAAAACTCGTCGTGTTCGTTCCCGAGACGCATCACGGGGCGGTACTCGACGCGATGTTCGCATCCGGCGCCGGATGGATCGGCAATTACAGCCATTGCAGTTTCAACGTTGAAGGCGTGGGCACCTTTCTGCCCGGCGAGGGCACGTCGCCGTTCGTCGGCGAGCAGGGCAAGCTGGAACGCGTGCGGGAGATCCGCGTGGAAACCATCGTTCCCGAGCCGGCGTTGGAGCGCGTCGTCCGTGCGATGCTCGACGCTCATCCGTACGAAGAAGTGGCTTACGACGTCTATCCGTTGGACGTGAAAGGGCGTGAGTCCGGCCTCGGCCGCGTCGGACGCCTCGCCGAGGAAGAATCGCTGGCGGCGTTCGCGGAACGCGTCAAGCGCGCGTTCGGCGTATCGCACGTCCGCGTCGTCGGCGATCCGGACCGGCCGGTGCGGACGGTCGCGGTGCTCGGCGGAGCAGGCAGACGGTATGCGCGTCAAGCCGCGGCATCCGGCGCCGACGTTTATGTGACCGGCGACGTCGACTATCATACCGCGCGCGAAGCGGAAGCGGCGGGACTGGCGATCGTCGACCCCGGCCATTGGGCGGAATCGATGATGGTCCGGCCGTTTGCCGAACGGTTGGGGCGCGCGCTCCGCGACGCGGGGTTTGCGACGGAAGTCGTCGCTTCACAAGCATCGCGCGATCCGTTCTGGTGGCGTTGAAGAATTTTCCATTGCCTTTCACCGTAAGCTTGGGTATACTGGATGACCGGAAAGTTTGCCAGACAATCGCCGGCGGACCGACCGGTCGAAGGCCGGTCCGCGGGAGGAAAGTCCGGGCTCCGCAGGGCAGGGTGCTGGATAACGTCCAGTCAGCGCGAGCTGAAGGATAGTGCCACAGAAACGGACCGCCGATGGCGGCGCGGGCTTCGGCCTTTTCGCCGCACAGGCAAGGGTGGAACCGTGGTGTAAGAGACCACGAGGAAGCCTGGCGACTCGCTTCCTGGTAAACCCCACCCGGAGCAAGACCGAACAGGACGCCGCGGCGTCTACGCCGCAAACCCTGGCCCGGGGTGCGTCCGGGTTGGTCGCTTGACCCCGCCGGCAACGGCGGGGCTAGATAGATGATTGTCGCTTCCGGCGTCGGCCGGGAGGCGCCGGAAGAACAGAACCCGGCTTACGGCAAACTTTCCGCTACCCGGTCAGAAGATTTGCGTCAAACGTTCCAGCCAACGGGCGAACCATTCGGCCCAGGATGCGGGCGGGGCGGCTGTCCGGCCGACCGCTTCTTCCAGGGCCTTTTGTGCGTTGATTTCACCGTAACCGAAGTACGGGTCGCGCCCTTTCGGGCCGAGATCGTCCGCCGTCCGCCGGATGATGTCGTACACTTCGGCGTTCGTCAGCCGCGGGTTGACGGAGCGGATGAGCGCGGCGAGCGCGGCGACGTGCGGACTCGCCATCGACGTGCCGGACATCGCGGCGTATCGTCCGTTCGGATACGTGCTGGCGATGCCGATGCCCGGCGCGACGACGTCGAGATAGTCGCCGTAATTGGAAAAGGCGGCTTTTTTCCGGTTCGGTCCGGTCGCACCGACGGCGAGCACTTCCGGATAAGCCGCGGGATAGCCCGGCTTGTCCGTATTGTCGTTTCCCACTGCCGCGACGAGTACGACGTCGCGTTCGTAGGCGTAACGCACGGCGTCGTGCAGAAAGTCCGAGTCGGCGTAATTGCCGAGGCTTAGATTGATGACTTTCGCGCCTTGGTCGGTCGCCCAGATGATTCCTTGGGCCACGGAAAGCGTGCTGCCTGCTCCCGTGTCGTCGAGCGCCTTGACCGGCAGGATCGGGTTGTTCCACGACATGCCGGCGATGCCCGTAGCGTTGTTGACGATGGCGGATATGATGCCCGCCACGTGAGTGCCGTGGCCGACGTCGTCGAGCGGCGGGGCGTCCGGCCGAATCGTGTTTCGCCCCGGTCTGATGCGTCCGTTCAGGTCGGGGTGGTCGCGGTCGACGCCGGTGTCGACCACGGCGACGAGGACGTCGTCGGAGCCTTTCGAGATGTCCCAACCGCGGTCCGCCGCGATTTGCGGCAGGTTCCACTGATAGCGGAGATAAAGGCTGTCGTTGGGGACCACTTCGTTCGTTTCGTACAGATAATGCGGTTCCGCGTATTCGATTTCGGTTTTCAAGAAATAGTCCCGCAGCTTTTCGGCGCCGAGCCGGTCCGAGCGGAAGACGAAAATTCGGCCGGTTTGATGGACGACCTGTGCCCCGGCCTCCAGGCGGAATCGGTTGAGATCGGTCGCCGACGGCGTACGGCGGAATTTGACGACGAGTTCGTCGGTTTTGTAATGACTGTCCGGCCGGGAACCTTGCGGTTTCCAGCGGCGGTCGCCGGGTGCCGGCGGCGGGTCGAGCCGGAGATGGCGAAGCTGGCGTCTGTAAATTTCAGACATAATCTTTTGGCGCGAAACGGCGATCAGGCCGCCGCCCCGTCGTCCCGACGGTTCCGCAAGCACGAAATAGGAATCGCCGTTTCGGTCGAACACCGTCGGCGACGCGTACGGCCGGCCTTGCCGCAAAGCCTGACCGGCTTCGTCCAGAAGCGGCGCGACGACGTCGGCCAGACGTCCGTCCAGTTCGCCGATGCGGACGTTTTCGCCGCCGGTTTCCGGTACCCAGAGGAGCAAGGGCAGATCGTCGCGACGGATATGCCATTCTTGTAAGGTCTTGATAGGTTCCGGGGAAGAGCTGGCTTCTTCCGCCGCCTGGCGGACGTGCCGGCGGCATTGTTCACGGCACAGTTCGCCGGTAAGTCGGACGTCTTCGGCGACCTGCGCCATGCGGAGGGCTCGTTGTTCCGTTTCCGACGCGGTCCGGACGTTCGGGCGCGTTGCCGTCCAGACGAAACCGACCGCCGCCGCGCAAATCGCCGCGACGACGGGCACGATCGTTTTTTGTCGCCGGTTCATGGCGGACTCTCCCCGCTTTCCGTTTATCCGGGCGTTAGGATGGTCGTCGGAAACTTTTCTTATGCGCGTTTTTCAGGTACGATGGTACATGAAGGAGGTTGTTCGTCGTGCAAAAAACGGCGGAAGAGATCAAGGCGTTGTGCGAATCGTCGCGCGCGAAATTGAAAGAAGCCGTTTCCCTGCTGGAAACATTTCTGAACGATTTTTCGCTTCCTCGGCTGAACCCCGGCAACGACCCCGCCATGGACGAATTTTACCGCGGCTATCTGTCCGACATGCGGCATTTGCTCGTCTTCAGCGAAGTCGTGTACGAAAAACTCGGACAGGCGCTCCGGCGGCCGCAGTTCAACGCGGACCAGGCGGAACGCGCGCTTTACGACGTTTATCATCAATGCGTCAACCGGTTTTTTTATCCGCAGCACGAGTGTTATTCCGAAGACGCGCGATATGCCTATTCCGGTCAGGATTCGATCAAATTCCGCAAAAAGCCGTGCCGGGAAGTGCGCGATTTGACGGTGGCGCTGGCCGGCATTTTTGAACCGCTCCGCGAGGAATTGTCTTATTATGAAACCGAATACATTCACCAAAAAAGGTTGAGAGGCGAACGCGTCTGAACGAATTGGCGGCGGGCCGAGCGCATCTCGAGTTTCTTCCCGGACCATGCTAGGTCTGGGGAGGTGACGGCCGCCGTGCCGACGGTCAAATGCAGCGTATCCAATTGTGTGTATTGGAAAGAAGGCGACGACTGCGGGGCGGACGCGATCCTGATTACGACGGACCGCCACGCGAACCGGAAAGAGGACGTCGAATTCGCGGGCGACACGTATCGAGTCGTTTACGAGGACGCCGCGCAGACGTCGTCGCAGACGTGCTGCCGCACGTTTCGGAGGAAACCGTACGAATGAACGGCGGCGCGGAAAAATTGTCCGTAAGCGACGCCGAAGCGCGCTGGATCGGATGGACGGCGCTCGCGCTGGCGGTTTTGTCGTTGTTTTTTTTCGGGGCGGCGTTCGGACCCGCGGCGGCCGTGGCGGGAATGATCGCCTTTTTCCTGGGACAGCGGGCGATCGGCGTCTGGTCGGCAGCGATCGGTTTCACGGCGTTTTTGGCTTCGATCGTATGACGACGGGGGCCCGATTCGAATACGGGCCCCTTTGTTCGGGCGACGAATCCCGTGTTACAATAGATGCTGAGGTTGAACGCGATGCGCGTGGTGACGAGTCGTCTGGAACAATGGCTTGTATGGCATTTGTGGGCGACATTGCTGGATGAAAGCCGAAGCGGGAAAAGTCCGGCGGCGGGTGAAGGCGTTTTTCAAGCGTTATTGGAAACGGCGTCTTTTTCCACCAATTCCGTTGCATCGGTGCTGCGGCCGTCCGTTACCGCTTTCGCCGTCCACCTGCCGTTTGCGCCCCCGGAGGGAGTTGAACCCGGCGATGTGCAAAAAGCCGCTCCGGATGCTGACGTGCCGGCGTCGGTGCCCGACGAATATCGGGCGCTTCTCGACCGTGCGGCGCGGCAATACGGCCTCGACCCGCGCCTGTTGGCTGCCGTCGTCGAGGTCGAATCCGGTTTCCGGCCCGACGCCGTTTCTCCGAAGGGCGCCAAAGGACTCATGCAGCTGACCGACGCTACGGCAAGGGCGATGGGCGTGTCCGATCCGTTCGATCCTGCGGCCAACGTAATGGGCGGGGCGAAGTATTTGTCCCAGCTGATCCGCCGTTACGGCGGCGATGTAGCCGTCGCTCTGGCGGCGTACAACGCCGGGCCGGGACGGATCGACCGCGCTGGCGTTCGGACCGCTGCGGATTTGGCCGCGCGCGCTCACCTTTTGCCGCAGGAGACGATCGAATACGTGCAGAAAGTTTGGCGGGCCGCGTTCGCATCGGTTTGAAGTGCTTGAAGGGGAGCAGTTGCGATGCGGGAGCTTTATTTCGATCACGCCGCCACGACGCCTCCGAGGGAGGAGGTCGTTGCCGTTTATGCCGAAGTGATGCGGTCCTACGTCGGCAATCCGTCGTCTTTGCACCGGCTGGGCGCCGAAGCGGAGTCACTCGTCCGTCGCGCCCGCGAAACGATCGCTTCCGTGATCGGCGTCGATGCGGACGAGATTGTGTTTACGTCCGGCGGTACGGAGAGCAACAACCTTGCGATCAAGGGCGCCGCCTTTCGCTACGCAGAGCGCGGACGCCACCTGGTGACGACGGCGATCGAGCATCCTTCCGTATTCGAGGCATTCCGGCAGCTGGAGTCGTTCGGATATGAAGTGACGTATCTGCCGGTCGACCACAAGGGTATCGTGCGCGTCGGCGACGTGGAGCGCGCCTTGCGCGATGATACGATTCTCGTCAGCGTCATGCACGTCAACAACGAGGTCGGCAGCGTGCAGCCGATCGCGGAAATCGGGCGTTTGCTCGCATCTAGACCGAAAACGCTGTTTCACGTCGACGCCGTTCAGAGTTTCGGCAGATTGCCGATTGATCCGCGCGGCTGGGGCGTCGATCTGATGAGTTTCTCCGCGCACAAATTTCGTGGCCCGAAAGGGGCCGGTTTTTTGTACAAACGCGGCGCCGTGGAGTTGATGCCGCTGTTGTCCGGCGGCGGCCAGGAGATGGGGTTGCGCTCCGGAACCGAACATGTCGCCGGCGTCGTCGCCATGGCGAAAGCAGCCCGTCTTGCTGCGGAGCGCCAAAAGCAGGACGCCGAGCGCATGTACGCGCTCCGCCGGCGTTTGCGGAACCGTCTGCGCGAGCTGCCCGGAGTGACGCTGAACGGCCCCGAGGACGCGCCGGAGGCGGCTCCGCACATCGTGCACCTGTCGGTGCCGGGCGTGAAGGCCGAGACGATCGTGCACGAGTTGGAAGCAGACGGGATTTACATTTCGACGCAGTCCGCCTGCTCTTCGCGGAAAGACAAGCCGAGCCGGGTTTTAGAAGCCATGGGCAGAGGTGGCGTGATTTCGATGTCGGGACTGCGCATCAGCCTGTCGGCCGAGCATGCCGAGGACGACGTCGATCTGCTTGTCGAGCGGCTGAGCCGCGCGTTGGAACGGGTTGTTCGTATGAAAGTCTGACGAGCGCTGCGGAAGAAAAGGGAGTTTCGAGGCATGGACGTTCAGGACGTGTTGTTGCGTTTCGGCGAATTGACATTAAAAGGACGAAACCGCGCCTGGTTTGAGGACCAGGCCGTTCGCGAGGTTAAACGGGCGATCGCCGCATTTCCGAACGCCGTGGTGGAAAAAGATTACGGCAGACTGTACGTCCGCCTGAACGGCGAACCTTACGAAGGCGTTCGGGAAGCGCTGGGGACCGTCTTCGGACTCGTATCGTTCAGTCCCGTCATTCGCGTTCCGCTTGAGCTCGACGCGATTTTGGATGCGGTACTGTCCGCAATCGACGCCAAACGTCCCGAACCGCGTACGTTCAAAATTTCGGTCCGTCGGGCGAACAAACGTTTTCCGTACACGACTCGCGAATTGAACCCGATGCTGGGCAGCCGCGTGCTGGAGCGCCGTCCGCATCTGAAAGTGGACCTGCATCGGCCGGACATCGAAGTGTCCGTTGAAATCCGCGATACGGAGGCGTTCGTCTATTCCGATACGATTCCCGGCCTCGGCGGCTTCCCGGTCGGGACGAACGGAAAGGCGGTTCTTTTATTGTCCGGCGGCATCGACAGCCCAGTCGCCGGATGGCTGGCCATGCGAAGAGGGCTGGCGATCGAGGCGGTCCATTTCCACAGCATGCCGTATACGAGCGACCGCGCCCGGCAAAAAGTGATCGATCTCGCGGCGGTATTGGCGCGTTATTGCGGTCAAATGACGCTGCATCTCGTTTCGTTTACGGACATCCAGCTCCGGCTGAAGTCGGCTTGCCCCGAACATTTGCTGATTACGATGATGCGCCGTTCGATGTTCCGCATCGCCCAGACGATCGCCGGCCTGCGGGGAGCGCGGGGCATCGTGACCGGAGAAAGTCTCGGACAGGTCGCCAGCCAAACACTCGCCAGTCTGCACGTCATCGGCAAAGTCGCCGACTTACCGGTGATTCGACCGCTGATCGCGACGGACAAGACCGACATCGTCCGGCTGGCCGAGAAAATCGGGACGTATTCCATTTCCATCCGGCCGTATGAGGACTGCTGCACACTTTTCGTGCCGAAATCGCCGAGCACCAATCCGAATTTGCGCGTGGTGGAGCGGTTCGAACATTACTGGGACTGGCTTTCTTCTCTCGAGCGGGAAGCCGCGGAACGCGTCGAAACGCTTGAAGTGACGCCGCAAGGCCCTCTGCGCGATCGGGAAGCGATCGAGTCCTTGTTTTGATGGGGCCTGGTTCTGTTCGGGTTCCGGACGGACATACCCTGTGAGTAAAGAGACATGTAGGGGGAGTCCGGACCGATGGGCGACTGGGCGTGGTGGCTGGAAATTCTGTTGGTCAACCTGGTGTTGAGCGGCGACAACGCGATCGTCATCGGGATGGCCGGCCGGGGGTTGCCGCCGGACGAACGACGGAAAGCGATCGCGTGGGGGACCGCTTTCGCCGTCGCGCTTCGCCTGGTGATGACCGTCTTTGCCGCTTGGCTGTTTGCGGTACCTTACGTGCGCATGATCGGCGCGGCATGCCTCGTCTGGATCGCCGTTAAACTTTCGACACAAGACGGCGGCGGAATCAGCTCGGTCCGGTTCGGGGGGTCGGGGAGTGAAGCGGCGCCGCGCTTGCGGGAAGCCGTCCGCACGATCGTTTTCGCCGATTTCGTCATGAGTCTGGACAACGCGCTCGCCGTCGCGGCGTTGTCGGAAGGAAGCGCAGTTGCGACGGCGGTCGGCGTCGCGCTCAGTATTCCGTTGACGGTATGGGGAGGCGGCCTTGCCGTTCGCCTGTTGGACCGGTTTCCTGTACTCGTCGTCGCCGGAGCTGCAGTACTGGCTTATACAGCCGGCGGCATGTTGATCGAGGATCCGCACGTCGTGCGAGTCTTAGGCTCTGATTTTCGTCTGAAAGCGATACCGCCCGCCGTCGTCGCGCTGACGATTGCGCTCGGGCTGCTCGGGCGCCGTCTGTTCAAAACCGACTTTTTCCGCTAAAATGGGGGCAGGACGGGTTGCCCGGACGGCGTCGGGAATAGGGAGTGGTGCGACGGGATGATGTCGAAAAACAGGCGGACGGCCCTTGGAGCGGCCGCCGTGGGTGCGGGAATCGTTTTGTTGCTGGGACAGTGGGGATTTTTTCGTTATTGGGGCGGCAAAATGTGGCCGATGCTCGTGCTGATCGCCGGTCTTGCGTTGCATGTGCTCTATTTCAATCGGTGGCTGTCCGCGCTCGCGCTCGTTCCGGGCGGCATGCTGCTGACGTACGCGATGCTGTTTTTTTATTGCGCGACGTTCGGGTGGGGGGCACTCGGCGTTTTGTGGCCCGTATTTCCGTTCGGAGCGGCCGTCGGGCTCTTCGAATTGTACCTGTTCGGCCGTAGACGCGAAGCGCTGGCGCCGGCGATCGTGCTGGCCGTCGTTTCGGCGATCGGCCTGGCGGTCAGTCTGTTGGTCGCAGGCGGAGCGACGGCGGTGGCGTTGGTGCTGATCGCGGCCGGCGTCTATCTGCTGGTCGGAAAACGGAATACGCGCGCGTGGTGAACGAAAATTCTTCGCCGTTTGCTTCGCTCGAATCGAAGACAGCCGCACGGAAAAGTTCCGCGCGGCTGTCGGCGTTTCGGACGGCGTATTTTTACGGGTTGATCGTGATCGTAAAGTTCGGGCAAAGGTTTCGGATCGGAATGTCGCTGTTGACGATCGTTAGATTATTGAACGTGACCGATCCCACGGCCGGGCCCTGTCCTGGTTCGGGCATTTCGTTCGCCCAGATGGCGAAGCCGGACTTGGCGTCGAACTCGTCGCCGCTCTTACGCGCGCCCGAGATCGTGATGTTGGTGAAGATGGTATCCGTGATCGGATTTTCGGGCGATCCGCCGGTATATTTCGTCTGGAACATGATGCCGTGGTACGTCGGGTCGATGATGTCGACGTTGTTGATGCGGATGCCCTGGAACGGTTTCGACGCCGAGAACAGCCACATGCCGGGGAACGTCTGAGCCCCCCAGAAATGGCCGCCGGACCGCAGAATCGTGATGTTTTCAAGGACGGTCGGCGGGTTGGCGCCGAATCCGGCGAATGGATAGCCGAAATCGAGCGAACTGATCGTCACGCCGGAATACGTCAGCGTGTCGGCGATATAGATGTTGCGGAACGTGTTGCCGTATCCGCCGTATACCGCAAGTCCGGCCGCGCGCCACGGAAGGACGGCGGTCAAGTTTTCGTAAATGTTGCCGGTCATGTTGCCACCGCCGGCGTCCGTCGCCGCGAAGATCGCGAAACTGTCGTCGCCGGTTGAGCGAGCCTCGATGTTGGTGACGCGGTTGTTGCTGCTGCCGTTGGTCATGTTGATGCCGTCGGCGAACGTATTGCGAATGCGGGAATTTTTGATCGTCACGTTCTGAACGTTCGTGCCCCAGAACATGCACACCTGATGTTCGACCCAGATGTCGTCGATCGTGATGTTCGACACGTTCGCCAGGTCGAACACTTTGCCCGGTCCGTCGATGCGGATGACGTAGTTGCCGAAATAGGCGAAATGGGCGAACGTCGAACCGTTGGCCGTGTTGGCGACGCTGAAGCCGATGTCGGTATTCGTCTGGTTCGACGGTGCGACGAACCGCGTGTACCAGGGACCGGCGCCGACGACCTGAATCGGTTTGCCGTACACCTGGAATTTTCCCGACGTTTCGTACGTTCCGGGCGGCAGATAGACGCCGACGAGCGTTCCGGTCGTGTCCATGCGGACGCGATCGAGCGCGTTCTGTACGTCCTGGTGGGTAAAGCCCGCCGGGACGACGTATCGGGCCGGATCCGGATTCGGCAGCGGCGACACTTGTTCAAGGTTGATGAAGTCGATGGCGTAGTACGCCGCCGTGTTGTCCGAATCTTTTTGCAGGCGGATTTTGCTTCCGGCCGGAATCGTCGAGTCGAACATGATGTTTGCTTCGTCGTAAATGTGGCGCGGCGGTCCGGCGCTCGGGTCGTTGACGGGGTTCGCCTCGGGCCCGTACAGCCACGCGTATTTCGACGTCAGCGGAATCGCCTTGGCGAATGTGCCGTTGACGTAGACGTTGAGCGTGGCGTTGATGCCACCTCCGCCCGGTGCGTCGGGAATGGCGAAGCGGACGACCAGCGTGTTCGTGCTCGCTTTGGTCGTGAACTCGACGTAACTGCCGGTCGTGTTCAGGACGACGGCTTTCCGGCCCGACGCTTCGCCGGCGAGGTCGCCGATTTTCCGGTTCGGCCCGACGATGACGGCGCCGCCGCCGATCGCGCCGTCTTCCGCCTCGTACCAGTCGTACGGCATGTTGGCGCCGCGTCCGACGAAGAACGGCTGGGTCAGCGTGTTGTTCCCCTGTTTGACCGGCAATTCGTTCGCGTCGACGGCGACCTGGGCGGTCAAGTTGTATTTGCCGTTGACGGCCGTCCAAGTTCCGAGCGTGATCGGGCTTGTCGTCGCTCCGCTGGCGATCACGCCGTTGTAGGCGCCGGAGAGCGTCGCCACCGTCGCGCCGGAAGCGGCGTCTTTCAGCGTCAGCGTCACGTTGTGGGCGCCGTCCGCTGAAGCGACGGTGCCCTGGTTTTTCAGGGTCACGGTAAACGTCACCGTGTTGCCGCCCGACGGGTTGCCCGGCGTCCAGTTGACGGACGAAACGACGAGGTCCGAGCTCGGCACCGGGTTGACGACGAGCGACGAGGCCGCCGTGAAGCTGTTGTTCGTTTCGTCGAGTTCAATGACGGCGTTGTTTTCGTCGACTTTGGCGGTTACGCTGTACGTGCCGGCCGTCCTTGCGCCGATATTGACCGACACGTTGGCGGACGCTCCCGCAGCCAGCGCGCCGACCGTACCGGTTCCGACGAGCTGACCCGACAGGTAGAAGTTGACGTTCGTCGCGGTGGACGAAGCGGTGCCGTTATTTTTGACCGTCGCGGTTAAGGTGATGGCGTCCGTTTCCACCGGTGAGGCGGGCGACCACGTGACGGCGGTCACGATCAAATCCGGATTCGGCGCGGGTGTGCCGAGGATTTCAAACTCGGCGATTTGTCCCGCTGGAGCGCCGGAGTTGGACGTGAACTTCAGCTGGACGGCGCTGACTCTCGCCGAGACGGGGATCGTCACCCGGTTGCCGGTGGCGGGGTTGAAGGAATACGTCGCTGTCGGAACCAAGGTTGTGAACGTTGTCGTATTCTGGTTATGCGCGAGCACTTCAATGGTCTGTGTCCGCGCCGACCAGACGGGATCGGGATTCAGCTTCAGGACGATCGACGTGATGTCGGCGTCGGCTCCGAGATCGACGGTCAGTGTGTTCGGGTAGGAGTTTGGCGCTCCTTCCCAATAAGTTGTAACATTGCCGTCGTTGGCGTTCGTCGCAACATAGGTGTAAACAGTCGACGACGCAACGATCGGTTTGCCGAGCGCCAGGTTGGTGCCCGAGCCGGGTGTCGGCGTCGGTGTCAGTGTCGGTGTCGGCGTCGGTGTCGGTGTCGGCGTCGGTGTCGGCGTGGGCGTTGGCGTCGGTGTCGGCGTCGGCGTCGATGTCGGTGTGGGCGTCGGCGTCGGTGTCGGTGTCGGCGTCGGCGACGACGAGGCGCCGTACACTTCGAATTCGGACACTTGTCCCGCCGGCCAGCCGGTGTTGGCCGTAAACACGAGCCTGACGTAGCGCGCGTTCGTCGCGGCGAACGTGATGG